>JADHUD010000014.1 GCA_016784705.1 Spirochaetia bacterium
TGGAAGAAGCTATAATAAATAGACTTAATGTCTACCAAAAACAGACAGAACCGTTAATTGATTACTACACAGCAAGAGGGTTGATAAAAAATATCGATGCATCCCAATCGCCTGAGCTGGTTACTGATAATCTTTTGTCTATTTTGAAAAAGTAGTTTTAAGCAATAAAAAAAAGGCTCTTTTCATAAACTTTTGTGATCCTAACTTTATAGCACTGTTGAAAGCAATTCTCTGCTTGTAATCGCTTCCCTTGCTTGTTATTACCTGAAATATTAGAGTTTTGACCAATTGTACTATTTGGCATTCCCTGGCATTAATGTAATAATTCAACTTCATCCATAATTATTTCCTTGACGGGCTAACGATAAGATCAGTTGTCACACCACACCAGGCAGCCCATTTCTACCCTACAGCGTGAACAACCGGATCAAGCTGGCCGCCCCACGCGATCAACTGCAGCGCTATGCTAGACGCTATTGTCTTTTTTATATTTCAATTTGTTCCTATTAATCATATTGGGGATCGCATAAACATTATGGCAATCGGCATCGATACAGCCAGTCCAATAATATTGAGCAGTATGCCCAACCACACGGGTACTTTCAGAATTCTTTTCAAGGCGATGGTTGTTATCGCAATCGCCCAAACATCTATTATTAAGTGGCTAATCCCCAAACTATGCTGGGTCATTCCCCCAATCATGAACCAAAGTGCATCCCATACAATCAATACAGTGCCAATGGCCAATGCCACGAATCCTGAAATACTCAGAAGCTTATCAAAGTCACTTTGTCTTTTGCCCAATCGGAGAATCAGATGCATTAGCGATGAGGACAATAGCCAATCAGCAAGCAGTATTAGTGGAGTTATTACTATCAATGCTCCATAATATTTCTCCGTTGGAATGAAAGATAAATATGAAGGTGTTGGCGGAGTTCTTCCCATTAGGTATAAAGGTAAATAGATTAGAAGCGAATCCATAACACCGCGCTGCAATGCAGCGAAAAAGCCCCACGCTGGAGCTGGTGCTATTTTAAGTTCATCAGAAAATTTTCGGGGATTGATATATGCAGTGAACCACAACTTCATGTAACTCATATTGCCCGATCCTCTCCAGCAGCTAGCATAATCAAAAAGGCGTCTAACATAACCTCTTAACAGTTTAAGTAAATTTTCGGAGAGCAACGAAAGTCTATCTTTCATACCCTTTGCACCATTAATATTTTGATATTCTGCGATTGTAACGACCATGATTGGCGCATAGACCCTTTTATAGGTGAAATCTTTCTCAGTATAAGCAAGCACATGCCTGCTGTCAACGAAATTCACTTATGGACTTTTCCTTCTTATGGTTAAAAAAGTTGATTTCGGGTGAAGTAATATTTTTTAAATTTTTTGGATATTTTGGTAATTTTAAGTGACTTGCAGTACAATTGTTCAGAACTCTTAAAAATTTTGGATAATGACAAGCAAGGGAAGCCGATCACAAGCAGAGAATTGCTTTCAACAATGCTATCGTCTCAAAGGGATAATTTATCGGTAGGCATCTTTGAACTCTTCACCAAGGAGATTCAGAAACTCTTTTTTTATAGAATCTGAAAAATTACTGACATCACTCTTTTTCACCTGCGTAACATCATATCCTAACTGAACAGCTCTTCGTAAATAATCAAAACCAGAAGGTTCTTCCAAAGTCAGGAGATAAAGAGAAAACTCATAGACAAGCTCAGCACGTAAAATTTCTGCGTTATCAAGTTTTGCATAGAAGTCTCTGATTGATTTTTCCTTAGATTTGGTATGTAGAATTTTTATCAATCCATTTGCAGCTTCATTATTGCCGGAATCTTTTTTCACAGCAGCTATATACCAATCCTCAGCTTCAGGATTGTCTTGAAGGAATTGCAGTTCACCCTGCAAAAAAAGTGTTTCTGAATCCAGAGTACTCTTTTCAATCAAAAAATTAACATGAAAAGAAGCCTTGTCAAACTCACTTAATTCCAGATAGACACGAATACAATTTTTTCTTAATGCATCGTAAGCAGGGTTGATTTTTAGAACAGACTCATACATCTCTACAGCTTTATGCAATTCACCACTTTTATACATATTCCATGCAGCAGCGTTTTGAATAATTACATTATTAGGATCGTCTTTAAGCAGCAGTTGGAAAAGGTTCTCGGCGTCTGCATACTTACCATTTAATGTATATGAAACTGCAAGATTATACGAAGCACTGTGATTGTCTGAATTGTAAGATATGGCAGTTGCAAAATATTTTTCAGCTTCCTTATTATTTCCTCTCTCTAATTCACAATTTCCCAAATTGTAATAGGAATCTGAAAGGATCGTTCGGTCAGATAAAGTACTGCACGATGCGGTGAAAATTAAACATAGTGATAAAATAAGGAGTGTCTTACTCAAGCGTATTAACTGACAATTTAAATGAGATCTACTCATCTCATTTATTCCCCTAGTACAGTCTGTTCTATTTTCTGTACTTGAGATCGGTAGAGAGATGAAATATTTGCCCCATAATCTGCTATCAGCTGAATAATGTTTCTTGGATTATACTTGGCATCCATTCCATTCAGGCGATCGCCGGCATCCCCTAAACCTGGCAGAATATAAGCTAATTCATTTAACACCGGATCCATCCACAATGTATAAACTTCCGCATTTTCGATAGCTCTAACAGTTCGAAGCGAGCCTTTTAACGCAGAAATTACATTAATAAACTTGATGGACTTCGGCTTAACCCCCTGTTCCTGCAAATACTTAACTATGGTAACGAGGCTTCCGCCTGTTGCATTCATGGGATCTGCAAAAATCAAATCCTTCCCATCAAGTTTTTCCAAATCAAAAAATGACTTATCTAAATCAAGAATATATTCCATATTAAACTCTTTCTTTGAATCATCCCGGTTAATTCTAAAGAGTGCAAAAGGTGTCACATAATTTGATGACGAGTACTCCTGAATCTCCTTACTGACAATCATTGAAGGAAGAAGTGCACCCCTCAGCATGACACACATAACCGTATTCTCAATTAATGCATCCACATCAGGTATTTTATGAACTGCATAATTCTGAGTGGGAACATTAACTGGGGTTTGATTAATGAGATAATTCTTCTTTGTCAGCGCATTGTCAGTAAAGGTAAGATTAAACAGCAGCTCAAAAGCCCTCTGTACATAATAGACAAACTCCTCATGCCCTGTTTTTGGATTACGCAGCTTTGCTATCAATCGGGAAGCTTCCCCATGAACCTCTTTCGGGGTATCAAATGAATATACATGAATAGCCGGCTCACTCTTAACAATAGCCTGCATAGTTTTTCCGACTTTGTCATATATACGAATCAACTCTTCCTCTGCGTTTTTCACACTAGCTTTATCTGTACCTGCTGCAATAGTTTTAAAAAACGGTGTCGTCTCAGAATATGCTGTATTCATTGTTTCAATTAATTTTTTATCAGCATCAGAAAGATATCCATCAAGATCGGCAGCAGTTAATATAATTTTATTCATGCAATCAGCTCCTGTAATAATTTGGTTCGGATACTACTATACCTGCTATCAGTTATTTGGGCAATTATTTTACCAATGGGAAAAGCGTAAAATTGAGCCTTATTTTCTCTGGAATTACATTCCAGTTAACCAATCCACCGTTTTTTGCAGACCTGTTTCAAGAGGAGTTATTTCTAAACCAAGTTCTTCTACTGCCCGTTTTGCAGAGACTTCCCAATCATATTTACCTTTAACCAACCATTTAGGGGTAATTAATGGAGTTTTTCCAAAAACATTTGCCTGCCACAACTGTATAGAGGCAATACAGAAACTAATCCAGAAAGGAATTTTAATCATCATCTTTTTTTTGCCGGATATCTTGCGAAGTAAAGTAAAAAATTTGATATAATCACTGTTTTCACCGCCTAATATATAAGTCCGACCAGATGAACCATACTGCATAGCTAAAATATGTCCATTTACTACATCATCAATAAATATATAATTGCCGATTTTATTCCCTTTACCGGGAATTAATGCTCCAATTCCATTAATATAGATCGTAATAAGGCGGGTAACAGATTCTGCTGAACCAAAAAGATACGGTCCGTAGATTCGTGTTGGATTGACAATTACCACATGTAATCCGGCAATTACATAGTCCTTAATTCGTGATTCACTATAAGTCTTTGAACTTTCATACTCATTAAAGAAATCGCGATTTCGTACATAGCCCTCAGTAATCGCCTCGCCATTAGAGGTACCGAATACTCCGGCTGTAGAAGTAACTACTATTTTTTTTATTTTTTCTTTTATAGCTGCCTGTAATACATTTTCAGTTCCTGTAACATTCAGGTCATAATAGGTTTTAGGGTTTTTTGCCCAAACTTTAGCATACGCTGCCAGATGAAAAACTCCATCACAACCAGCTGCTGCTTCATTAAGGCTCTTCTTGTTAAGAATATCCCCATAACACACCACAACGCCCGGTTGTTGAATCAGGGCTGCTTTCTCTCTGCTCCTGCATAAAGCATTAACAATATGCCCTTGTTTTATAAGGGTTTTCACCAGATGCGCACCTACATAGCCAGTTGCGCCGGTAACGAGGTATTTCATCTATCTTTTCCCTTTAAAAAAAACTATTTTCATATCCTTCTGATTTCTGAGTGAGAGAAAAGTGTTACTGAGCCCAAGTGCAATATGCACAAATACTGCTATCCAGATACTTCCGGATAGAATTGTCAAGACACAAAGAATAATTCCTAACAAAATGGCTCCTACAGCCTCATTCAGCCCTTTAGGGATATGGGTTACAGAATATAATGCAACATTAACCAATACTGCCGGCCAAATACCCATTAAATCTATAAGAGGAAAAAGCAGAAGTCCTCTAAAAAGCATTTCATATCCAATAATATAGACAATCCAGGAGACTGCATTAAGCAGCAGAAGTTTCTTATCCCAATTCTTTTCTCTGATTTGCGGATACTTGATAAGGTTCTCAGGAATTCGAGCATTAAAAAAATTGAGAACTACTGCGGAAAGAGAGAGAACAATTGAAGCAGTTACAATAAGTAATCCAGAGCCTTTTACAAAAACATATCCAATATCCGAAAAGGAGTAATCTGTAAGAAGTAAAAAAACTGATGTCGGAAGAATCCCAAATAATACTGCTCCGGAAATGCGCGCTCTTACTATTTTTTTAGTATCACCATGAGATGAGCTGAATATCTTCCAATATACCAGAAATGAAAGCGTAAAAACCCCCAAAATTAAAATTGAGGGAAACTCTTTTCCTGATAAAGTAAAAAAAGTATCTACATCTACCATAAAACTACTCCAGGTATCCATGTTCTCTAAACCAGGAAACGGTATCCGATACAGCAATTTCCAGAGATGTTTGCGGTAAGTCCAACTCCTCAACTGCTTTTGCAGCTGAAAAATAGTGCCCATCACAGGAAGCCCTTGCAATTGGCAAGCTTATTTTAGGATTATTACCTGAAAAGGCACTATATAGTGATCCAAACAGACCAATACTCTTTACCAGAAAATCCGGAACCAAAATTCTGGGTGGTTTTACCTGTATGGTCTTTGCTATTAAAGCAAACGCCTCTTTATAAGATAGATTTTTATTACCCATTATATAACACTCACCTATTCGACCTTTTTCCAAAGCATTGCAGATTCCTTCTGCAACATCCGAGGCCGCAATCCAGTTTCTGCCCCCCCGGCTGTAACTGGTTAATTGTTTTTTAGCCACAGCCAACAGCATAGCGCCGGAACTTGGCTGACAATCATAGGGGCCAACCATAAAGGTTGGGCAAGCAACAACTGCAGGCAGGCCTCTTTTTTTCACGGCTTCAAGAACAAGATCCTGACCCTGCTTCTTTGTGGTAATATAGTCAATTCCATATTTAGCAGAACGAAACGGTGACAATTCTGTTCCCGGATTTTCTTTACTGCCATAACCAAAAGCAGCTGCACTGCCTATATGAACAACCTTCTTAACATTATGAGCTAAAGCGGCATTGATAATGTTCGCAACACCATCAACATTAATTTTTTTATATATTGGATCTTTTGCAGGCCAAACACTTGTAACTGCAGCGATATGGATAATTCCATCGCAGCCGGCAACTGCATTTTTCAACCGTGGATAATCAGAAATGTCTCCATTACTTCTTTCAATATTCAGTCCATCGAGGGTTGATGTGTTTCTACCGGGTTGAATAAATACACAAACAGAATAGTTTCTTGCAAGCAGTTTTCTTACTACATGACTTCCCAGCAATCCATCGGCACCAGTTACAAATATTTTCATACCGTTTTTCAAGTAATTGACTGCATTCAAAATTCCCTTTGAACGAGCGAAAAAACAATTACTTTAACTCCTTTTTACTGGAGATCTATTCTATTTTTTACTTGAGTTTCTTTCAAAATTATCAAATTTTAAAGAACGACCTTTAGCAAAGAATTATATACATACTATAGGGTATTAGCTAATGACGTCAAATGTTTTAATCGCAAGGAATACGCAAGAACCGCAAATGAAGCATCAGAGGGTATTAGCGGGGTAATTCTTGCAAGCCATAATTAACAACAGAAATCAGCTTGTTTCTAATTAAAAAAGCAATAAAAAAGGCGTATTCATCATCCATTACCAACACCATTATTTACAATGCTGAAAAAGATATGATTACGCCATTTCTTTGTTAAAATTCACATGCATAAAAAAAATACTATTTTTAGCATCTCCTAGGGGAATTGAACCCCTGTTGCCGGGATGAAAACCCGGTGTCCTAACCACTAGACGAAGGAGACATTAGTACACAAAAAAGTACAGGAAATGAGCCGCGCAGGGTTCGAACCTGCGACCCACGCCTTAAAAGGGCGTTGCTCTACCAACTGAGCTAGCGGCCCCTGTAACGGGTAGGAATATAGCAAGTTGAGTGCAAAGTGTCAACCTGTTTTGGAGAAGCTTTTTCCCTAACTATCTGATAAATAGAATTCTATCAGCGGGAATCATAGCCAAACTAATATAAACATTTCCAAAAAAAATCACCGTCACCATATTTTCGCAAATCAATAGCCTCCAGCAGATGTTTTTCACAGATGTTTTGCGATTCGTCTAAATCAGCAGATGTTCGTGCAATTCTCAAAATGCTATGAACAGCACGGGCAGAAAAATAGGACTTGTTTACTATCTCAGAGAGCAGTAAAAGAAGATTGTTTGTTAGATTACAAAAAATGGAG
The DNA here is from genome assembly GCA_016784705.1 of Spirochaetia bacterium. GTDB lineage: Bacteria > Spirochaetota > Spirochaetia > JABMQR01 > JABMQR01 > JABMQR01. The sequence continues at coordinate 7,260 of JADHUD010000014.1, forward strand.
ATCCGTTCAGCTGGTATTTCACTATTCACTGAATAAAGCTCCCCAGAAAACCGTTCTATCTGCAGTTGCCTCGCTCTCTCAACTTTTTTTTGCATTTCCTCAGATGTTAACTCTTCTGCTGAAGGTTTTTTGCTGAGATTCTCAGGTACAGCAGGAACACGAATTGAAATTCTGTCAAGCAGCGGAGTACCAATTCTCTTCCAGAACTTATGGATCTCTAAAGGTTTGCACATACACCTTGTCTGCTCCTGACCAAGCCGCCCGCAGGGACAGGCATTCATAAGCAGCATAAGTTGAAAAGATGCTGGAAACCAAACCCTTTTCCCTTGATGAAGAAATTCAACTTTTCTATTTTCAATAGCAGTTCTCATACTTCTCATAATTGTGGGATTAAATTCTGCTGCTTCATCTAGAATTAACAAACCATGATGTGCCAGAGAAACATCCCCAGGCTGCATCTTAGCACCTCCGCCAATTAACTGATCTTTTTTTACAGAATGGTGGGGCATAATTACCGGAGGTATATCATAATTTTCGCTAGGTCCCGGCCAGACACTTTTTTCAGATAAGGAGTGAATTCTGGAAACCTGCAGCGTCTGTTCATCACTCAGTTTTGGTAAAAGACCAGGGAATCTTGCGGCCGTCATGCTTTTACCACCGCCGGGCGGTCCGAAAATAAGTACATGGTGCTTTCCTGCTGCTGCAATTATCATAGCTCTTTTTACAGTCATCATTCCCTGTATATCAGAAAAATCAGGGTAAAACGAGTTTTTATGCACTGAAACTGTACCTATACCCGGCTGAATTTTTTGTACCGATTTATCTAGTACTTGCTTTCCTTCAATAATGGTAAAAAGAGTCTGTACTGCAGTTTTAACATCAGGAACAGCAAATACTTTATGATCACCTATATACATGAAATCTTTACAACTATCAGCACCATATGCAGCATCAGATAAAGGAATTATAAAACAATCAATGCCCTGAGTGATCCCTGCAGCAATAGCTCCGGATACTCCTTTAACAGTTCTTAACCGGCCTGAAAGCTCAAGCTCTCCGAGAACCATAACTTTCTCTACCGTAGAAAAATTTATTTTTACTGATTTCATTAATATAGCTAATGCTATTGCCAAATCCAACGAAGCCCCCTCTTTTCTCACCCCTGCCGGAGCAAGATTTATGAGAACATGTTCCCGTGGAAATGAAAATCCTGAATTTCGTAAAGCTGCACGTACACGCTCTCTGGATTCTCTAACTGCACTATCGGGAAGTCCTACAATATCAAATCCCGGCATACCTCTTCTTAGATCGGCCTCTATCTCAATAAGTTCACCCTCAAAACCCCTGTTTGCATAGCTGTATATTAGCACTCTACTCCTCCTTCGATAACTTGGGATCCACACCTACATGCCTACTATGTATTACTCAGGAATTAGAGAAAAATATTCAAATTTGGGAAAAAAAATAACAAAGAGATCTCTTGAAATTGTTAAGTTGATATCTTCGATTAGAAAAGATCGGTTTCAGATTAAATATCAGACTATTGAAGTTGCCTCAGATATTTATTAACTCTATCTGATTGAGGCTATTTCCTTTTGTACAAGCGTATCGCACAATTCATTATGCTCAACTCCAGCATGACCTTTAACCCATTTCCACTCTATTTTTAAATTTTCTGCCACCTGCTGGAGCTCTAACCAAAGCTCTTTGTTTTTAACCTCTTTTTTAGCTGCAGTTCTCCAGCCATTTCTGACCCACGAATGAATCCATGTGGTAATACCATTTTTTACATACTGTGAATCTGTGTGCACGATCAAATTCAGTGGTGCATTCAAAGGGTTACGAGAAACACTTTCCAAAGCCCTGATTACGGCCGTAAGTTCCATCTTATTATTTGTTGTTAGCATACTGCTGCCGGAATTGGTTATCACGGTACCGTCATCAGTAATAAGCACATAAGCCCAGCCGCCAGGTCCCGGATTTCCAGAACAGCCGCCATCAGTATAAATTTCAATAGTTTTTTTCATAAGCAGTATAATAATTCAATCCAATGCACATGTAAACCGGACTAATTTTTTATTTTGTGAAAAAGTATCTTTTTAGTATATTAACAAAACAGGTAACAGAGCAAATTTCAAAATTCAAAGAATTCAGCTTTTGGCTTTTGAATTTTTTCATTTACAAATTATCAGGAATTAATTATGTTTAGACTATTATTATTGTTAGAAAATTTGTTTTCTGAAAATCACTATTTGCAATAACAGAATGAATTTACAGATTAGATAAGCAGGCAAATACATATATTTATTTAGATGAGGTGTATGAAAATTATTACTATTTTGCTGCAAAAGGAGAAATCGTGGCTATAGTATCACTAAAAGAGGTAAAAAAAACTTACCCACTGGGAAAAACTGAAGTTCATGCAGTTAAAGGAGTCTCTTTTGAAATAGCACGAGGTGATTTTATCTCTATCGCAGGTCCCTCCGGTTCGGGAAAATCGACAATACTCAACATGATTGGTTGTATTGATGTTCCCACAGCAGGTACTGTAGAGCTGAATGGCCAGATAACAAGCGGATTGACAGATCGTGAGATAACGGAATTGCGGCATAAGTTTGTCGGATTTATATTTCAATCCTTCAACCTGATACCAGTGCTTAATGTATATGAAAATATAGAATTCCCCTTACTTTTAGGAAGAAATACCCCTGATCAAAAACAGAGAAAAGAATGGACTGAGTATCTTATTGAAGAGGTCGGACTCACTGACTGGGCTAAACACAGGCCTAATGAACTTTCCGGAGGACAGCGGCAGAGAGTGGCAATTGCACGCTCTCTTGCAACAAAACCTGAACTGGTGCTTGCAGATGAACCTACAGCTAATCTTGATTCGGAAACCAGTGAAGCAATAATCGGTTTAATGAAAAAAATAAATATAGAGATGAATACAACTTTCATCTTCTCTACTCATGATCCCACGATTGTGGAACTGGCAGAACATATAATCAAACTGAAAGATGGACTTATTGCTTCTGAATACCGGCGGGATAAATAAATGGGAGTAATTTTCCGAATTGCTTTACGGAATCTCCGTGAGCATAAATCTAAAACACTTATAATTGGTATTATTATAGCGGTCGGGATTATGATAATGACCATCGGAACATCGCTTATAGATACGGCAACAACAGGAATAGAAAAAGCTTTTATTGAGAATTATACAGGTGACATTCTCATTGGCGGAATAGCTGAGAATGACCTCTCAATATTTGGTGTTCAGTCTGTCGGAGGGATTGACCCCACCCCGAGAATTCCGGAATATGCAAGAATTTTAGAATACCTTGATTCGAGAAACGATATTGAAATCTATACACCGGAAGTAACCGGTTTTGCCGCAATTAGTGTTGAGGGACAGAAAGATCCTGACTCCAGAGGAATGACCCTTCTTTTCGGTATTGAACCGGACTCCTATAGGAAAATGTTCGAACGTATAACTATACTTGAGGGGGAATTTCTCAAACCGGGAGAGTCTGGAATACTACTTACTCAAGGGAATAGAAAGATTATTGAGAAACGTCTGGAATTAACCATTAATGTTGGTGACTCTATACTGCTTACAGGTTTCAGTGACACAGGAATTAAGATACGGGAAGTTGAAGTAAAAGGGTTTTATCGGCTTCTTTCTGAGACTGAAGGTGTAAACATGAGCTCTTATATTGACATACCAACTCTCAGAGCATTAAAGGCCATTAACGCAGGCGGTTCAAATGAGATTGTGCTTAATGCGTCTCAAACAGCCCTGCTGGATGCAGATAATTTTGATGATCTCTTCAGTAATGATGCTTTTAGTGATTCATTTGCTATATCTGAAACAAATGCATTTAATGATCCTTTAGCTATGACAGATGAAAGCTCAGAGACCGAAGATTCAGCTTTCCTTGATCCCTTTGCGGGTTCTTCGACCAAAAACACCGATTTGCTATTGACTGAATCTGAAATTCCAGCTGGGAAAAGTGATATGGAACCATCACCAGCAAACTCTTTAACTGTATCACCGCTGAATGATTCAGGAAGCTATGAGTTTATACTTCTCAGCCTGAAAAACCAGAGGCGTACAAACCGAGTAGTGGATGACCTGAATAAGTGGTTTATTGAGGAAGGTATAGCTGCCCAGGCAATGGATTGGAAAGGTGCCGCCGGACCATTTTCATCTACTGCGGATGTAATCAGAAATATTTTCAATGTTGCAGTTCTTCTGGTAGCATTTGTTGCTTTAATTATTATAACTAATACACTGCTGATATCCGTAATGGAGAGGAAAAAAGAGATTGGTACCATGCGTGCCATGGGAGCAAGAAAAGGTTTTGTTTCAGCAATGTTCACCACTGAGATTGTATTAATAACGCTAGTATTTGGAATAATAGGTGAACTGCTGGGATTAGGGGCACTTGGCATTGTTTCACTGATAAATATCAAGGCAGGAAATACTCTGGTTGAGGTCCTTTTTGCCGGACCGGTTCTGCACCCGGTTATACATATTTCAACCCTTGCTATTGATCTTGCAGTAGTGATAGCAATAGGCATACTGGCCAATTTATATCCGGTATTTGTAGCACTTAGAATTCAGCCTGTTAAGGCTATAAGCAGTATATAGGGGCAGTAAGTGAAATTAATTAGGCTTGCATTACGGAACCTGCTTCGTCAGAAAAGAAGATCAATACTTCTCGGTTCTGCCATTGCATTTGGAATTTTGTTTATCACTCTCATAAACGGTTTTACCGGAAGTTTTATTGAAAATGTTGGTGAAAACTTCTCAAACCTGATGGCTGGACATATTTTTATTGATGGAGTGGAAAAGTCCTCTTCAGGAAAAGATTTATATCTTATTGATGATGACTCGCGAATAATGGATGCAATCGAAAAGTCTGGAATTGAATATAATTTTCTTACAAAACGTTCTGAAATTCGGGGAACGCTCCTGTTTGAAGGAAACGGAATAAACCAATCTATAGTAGGAGCTGACTGGGAAAAAGAGAGCTATTTCAAGGAAAGAATAATTCTCAAAGAGGGCACTTTTGAAAACTTATCTGATCCTCATGGTATTATTGTTTCTTCTAAAATTGCTGAAAGATTAAACGTACAACTTGGTGATCATGTTATAGTAAAGATGCAGACCTACACCGGGCAGCAGACTGCAGGTGATTTTACGATTGCCGCTATAAGTATAGATACGGGATTATTTGGCTCTATTTCCTGCTATGCAAATATACTATACGTAAATGAGCTGCTGAATATCGGTCCGGATAAATACCTGACCCTGGGGATTTACCTGAACAATCTGATCGATACTGATCCGGTCACAGCAAAGCTGCTGCCGGAATTGGAAAAGAGAATCAATTTGTTCAGCCGCGAGACAACTGATGATGGAAATCCTTTTATGGCTATCCTGGAACAGCAGGAAGAAGAAGAATGGGATGGCGTAAAATATAGATTAACTACTATTAATGATCTGTTAAGTGAGGTTGAAGAGATTGTTCGAATTCTGAATATTGCCGGTCTGATTATTATGCTTGTGCTTTTCGCTATAATTATGGTTGGCATAACCAATACCTTCAGAATGGTTATGTTTGAGCGGATTCAGGAAATTGGTACTATGCGCGCTGTCGGAATGCACCGCTCCGAAGTGCGTGCGCTGTTTCTTTTTGAAGCATTTCTTCTTGCTATAGGAGGGATCATTTCAGGATACATTCTTTCCGGTATTACAATGTTTATTATCTCCCGGGTTTATTGGGGAGTAGATACTCCGCTATTTATGCTGCTGAAAAATGGATATATGACTTTCAGACTTGCACCGCTTCAAATTATTCTTAATTTTGTCATTGTCACTATCCTGACTCTGCTGGCTGCATTCAGACCTGCTGACAAGGCAGCAAAACTTGAACCGGCATTAGCACTATCAACGGAGAAATAGCCATTATCGTTGAGGAAATTTCAAAATGAATAGTGGAAAACACTATACAACTACATACTATGAGGTCATGGATCATGCATAATATAGTAAATTTTTTACATATAAAAAAAGCAGTAATTCTAATTACACTTCTTTTCTCACTGGCACTGCTGCCGGCTTTATCATCAGACCAATATGGGAAGATTCTTGAAGATATAGATAATCTGCAGAATTTCGGTGATAATGATTTCACTACTATCTATACAATTGTTTCCGAAAAACCTGGTGAAGAGCGTGAGGTTTTGGAAGTGCGGTTATTTCGCAGGGACGTCGGAGATCTGTTTTTAATGATAATCATCTCTCCTGAGGTGCAGAAAGGACAAGGTTTTCTTCAGCTGGAAGATAATCTCTGGTTCTATGATCCTGAAAGCCGAAAATTCGAGCACTCCTCTGCTAAGGAAAATATCCAGAACTCCGATGCTAAGAATAATGATTTAATGGTTCAGACGCTCTCAGAAGATTATACGGTCGTATCGCACGAGGAAGGTATTTTGGGAAATGTTCCAGTGTATATTCTTAATCTTGAAGCAAAAAATGATGAAGTACCCTATCCGAAAATGAAACTTTGGGTTCGTCAAACCCCTACTCTTCCCATGAAATCTGATGAATATGGATATTCAGAAAGATTGATGAGAAGTTCAGCCTATTTAAATTATGTTAAGGTTGGAGAAAAATACCTGCCCACGAGAATTCTCATGGTTGATATGCTGAATGTCGGAGAAAAAACCCAGATTACCATGACAAATCCTTCAATAGGTCCTCTCCCCGACTATGTATTTACTAAAGCATATCTTGAAAAGGTTAATAAATGAAAATGTTTAAAATAGCATTTTTTGTGTTAATGCTGCTTTTTACTTTTATCTCATTTCCCCTAACTGCTCAGGATGCAGGCAGTATTGATCCATTTGCATCACCTGCAGCAGGGGGTAAAACAGACGGTATCTTTGCAGATGATTTTTCCAGTACAGATGATTTCGATGACCTCTTTTTTAGTGATACGGGTATAACAGAACTCTCCTCAGAAATATCCGGAGCCGATACGTATGAACAATTTCTGGTTTCCGAATCCCTCACCTGGGGCGGTTCTTATTCCGGCAGATTAGGACTTGCATGGGATTGGGATGCTTACAGCAGTGGAATAATCTTACATGATGCGGAATCCTCACTCTCACCGTCCGCATCAACTTCACTCTCTTTTGATGCACGTCCGGAATCAGATTTCAGAGTTTTCGGAAAAATGTTTATTGAGACCGGAGCAAGTGGTTTCGGAGCATTAGAAGGCCTGGATATCAGCAGTTTAGGATTTCTGGATAATGGAGATGGGTCAGTAAGTATCACTGCTCCCGCAGATTCAAGTAATGATGAAGAGACGGAAACTGAACCCTCACCCCTCTCATTAACTCTGGGAATACGTGAGCTTTTCTCAGATTTTCAATATGATGACAGGTTTTTTTTCCGGTTTGGAAAAAGCTTTGTTAAATGGGGTGTCGGCTATTTCTTCAGTCCTGCTGATGTCATAAATCTGGATTCTATCGATGCTGAAGATCCTGCAGCAGAACGCCAGGGACCTTTGAATTTAAGAATGCAATATCCGTTTTCCAGTAATAATTTCTATATTTATCTGCTGACTGATCAAGTTGAGAAACCGGAAGATATATCCTATGCAGCTAAAGTGGAACTTGTCAGCGGGAATTCAGAATGGGGGTTCGGTACATATTACTCATATAAAAAAGCCCCGAGATTAATAACCACTCTCTCCTCAGCAATCGGCGAGGTTAGCGTTTTCGGTGAAGGATTGCTCTCTTTCGGATCTGACAGGGTTTTTGTTGCGGTATCGAAAAATCACCCCGAGTTTGCCGATGACGTTGAAGATAATGACAAATATATTGCTTTGGATACTTTTAAGATTGACAACCTGCCCTTTTTCAGCGGTACCATAGGTTTTTCTTATAATAGATCGGACCCGAGCATGATAATTGCCGGACAATATTTTTTCAACGGTGAGGGCTATACAGATTTTTCAGAGATCGATTATGGGAAAACACTTCTGGATTCTGCTGCTTACCTCCTGTTAAATGCAGATTCAAACGGGTTATCAAAACCTGAAGACCAGCAGCCTGATGATTATTCAGACCCTTTAGCACTTGGCTTTTCTGATATGCAGAATTTTGGCCGGCATTATGGTGCTGTACTAATTTCATGGAATGAGATTGCTGATACCGATCTATCAGCAAACTTTCTCTGGCTTGGAAACCTGTCTGATGGATCGGGAATTCTCTCTCCCGGCTTTAGCTGGAAAATCATTGACAAAATTTCAGTTACGACGGGTCTCAGGTTAACATACGGCAAAAGCGGAACTGAATTTGCTGATCCGGCAGATCTGTTTGTCCAGAATCCGACTGAAAACCCTCAGGAGCCAACCGCATCTTTTACGATTGACTTTTCAATCGGCGGAGGGAGTTTCTAATGAACAAATTTTATAGAAAAATATGCAAACAACTCTCTATACTTCTGGTTCTGATTATAATTATCACGTTTACATCCTGCTTTGGTTTTTATGAACAGAATCCTTCAATTCCGACTATAGAGAGTGTCAAGATTACCGGTGACTCTGCAGCTGAGCTTGCTATTCTGATAAGCTGGACTGCTTCTGACAAATCAGGCGGTTACAATGTTTACCGTTCAGAAGATGGCGGTTCTTATACATATACCGGTTCTACAGGTCCGGAACAGCTCTCCTATATCGATGCTGATGAAGATTTGGTACTGGGAAATACGTATACCTATAAAGTCAGTTCATACAATATCTGGCATACAGCAGAAAGTGATAAAAGCACTGCCTCTATGGGGATTGATTTTTTCCTTGCTCCAGTCTGGGTATCAATATTCAGCAATACAAGTGACTCTCCGGTAAAAATAAAAATAGCCAATTCTCCAGCAAATCAGCTCTTTTTTGTATATGCTGATTCTGACGGTTTGCTGCACGTCGGAAGAATTATGGAAGAAGAGGATCCTGAAGATGAGGATGCGACAATTTTCACTACTGAACTGCTGGATGAAGCCACTTTTTTGCCAAAAGTAGATCCCGCTGATCCTGACTTTGATATACTATATACAAATAATGCACTCTATATTGGATTTGCAGATGCTGATCAAAGTAACAAGCTTTCTGTTGTGAAAATTACTGCTGCAGCAGAAGATGATGAACTAACCTGGGATTCTGCAAATTTCGGAACCGCAGGATTTACACCTAATCCGGTTTCGTCAATATCTCTTGCCGCAAATGGCGGATTCTCCACAGAAAGAATTCTTTATGCCGGATTTATAAGCAGTGGCCAGCTTCAGATTTGGGAACGTCAAGATGCCAGTAGTGGTCAAGTCTGGACAGATATTTATCCCGATACTACGACTGGAACAGTTGTTAAAATTTTCATGGATAATTCAACTCTCACTGCAGCTTATAATAACTCTTCAGATCTAGATATTATCAATCGTTCAAGCAGCGGTGTATGGTCACAATATGACTCATTATCCCTATCCTTTTCCCCCATCAATGAACATTTTTCAACGGGAATATCAGGTAGCCAACTTTCAGTTTTTTCTTATGAAACCGGTGATACATGGAACATCCAGACTAGGGATGATGAAGCATGGGTTGCACAGGATAATACTTCAGAGTTTTTAACAGTTAGTTCTGGTGTTACTGTCCCATTCAGTTCAGCAGTTACCACCACAAACATGTATTTACTTGGTACTAAAACTACTGGTATTGAACTCCTAATGTATAACCGAGATATAGAAAAATGGTTCTCATATGGCGCGCCGGAAGCTGCAGGAACCATCACTTCACCGCATTTACTTGTAATAAATAACTCTTATTATGCAGCCTGGATCGAGGGAACAACAGCACATATTTCTCTTGGAAGATGAGAATGAGCTGTTTATCTCCTTCAGAAAACCCCAAGGGAAAGCTAAAATTTTCTCTATTTTAAAATGATTTTATTTTGAAATTACGACAATTGGGTCAGAAGTTTGTATTTCAGATACATAATTATATAATAATTATTTATTTGAATATCCAGACAAACTTCAGAAGCCAGTTTCTAAAAAATGCGAAGCATTTTGAAATTGACTCATTGACTTCAATAAGCCTATCAACTATGGTAGAGCTACCGTTCGGTTCGGCACATGCCGATGAAAAGGGAAATGGGTGAAAAACCCATGCGGTCCCGCCACTGTGACGAGGGTGATTTCAGACTGCGGCATTGTACTTTGCCGCAAAAGCCACTGAGAATTCTGTTCGATATAAATTCTTGGGAAGGTGCCTTAAATCCATACCCCCCAGCCAGGAGACCTGCCAAACGGAAACCTGTATTATCCCGGAACTGTAAGTTCATCGGGGATAGATCCACGGAGAATGGATCGGGTGTGCAGACTCATACCCATCATATCAATGTAAAGCCTCGAAAATGCAAGTTTGAATAATTATTGTTCATTGAGGCTGATCCGAATTAAGCAAACGATTCGGTGTGAGGAGAAATCATGAAAAACAGAAATCTCATTGTTATTGTACTTAGTCTACTTTTTCTTATGGTGCAGACATCGCTTTTCAGTGCCGCAGCAGGGGAAAAGGTAATTCAGCCCGCAAATACTGAGGGGAACTTTCTGGAGTTCACTGATTCATACGGACGGGAAGTGACAATCCCGTCAAAACCGGGGACAATTATCTCGTTAGGTCCGAATGTGACAGAAATCATTTTCTCACTGGAGAGGGGAATGGATCTGATTGGCCGTACACAATTTTGTGATTACCCCGCTGAAACTGCATCAATTGAAGCAGTGGGAAACATGCAGGAACCCAATATTGAGAGAATAATTGAATTAAATCCGGATCTGGTAATAGCATCAACTCACGTCTCTCCTGAAAAAATCGAGCTTCTTGAAAAGGCCGGAATAACAACAGTGGGAATTTATAATGATTTTACATTCGAAGGTGTCTACAGTACTATCCGTGATATCGGAAAGGTTCTCGGAGAGAGCAGCAATGCGGAACGTCTTATATTTGAGATGGAGATTACTATAAGGGATGTTGCAAAGCGAATCGAAGGACTAAGCAAACCCAGTATCTATTACGTTGTTGGATTTGGCGATTGGGGTGATTTTACAGCTGGAGGTGACACATTTATAAACCAGATGATTGAAATGGCCGGAGGCAGCAATATTGCTTCTGACGTAAACGGCTGGTCGTACAGTCTTGAAAAAATAATCGAAAAAGATCCTGATTACATTATCTGCTCACAATTCTGGGGTACAAAAGAGTTATTTGAAACAACTCCCAATTATAAGGATTTAAGAGCTGTACAGGAAGGACGGCTAATTGCAATTGATAATAATATTCTGGACAGACAGGGGTATAGAAATGCTGAAGGTGTAAAAACTTTGGCACAGATTTTTCACCCAGCGGCATTCAGGTAAACATATTGCGTACAGCGGGATTTTTATGCAAACAATAAAATCTAAGCCGAAATCTAACTCGATCTCTATACATATAGTAGTGTTTATTGTTTTCATCTTCCTTCTCTGCATTGCTTTACTTGTTTTTTTATCCTTCGGGACAGCTGACATATCATTGAAAGAAACAATCAGAATAATTGCAGGCGGGATATTTTCCCGCACTTTTCCGGATGATATCAATAAATCACACATCTACATTCTTTGGCAAGTACGAATGCCCCGTGTAATTATTTCTATTCTTGTGGGTATGGCACTCTCAGCAGCAGGAACAGTATTTCAGGCTATCTTTCGAAATCCCATGTCAGATCCTTTCATTCTCGGAATATCTTCAGGCGCAGCATTTGGCGTAGCATTAGGTGCGGTAACGGGATTTATGGTTTTGATTCCCGGTATTTGGGGGCTGCCGATATCCGCCTTTGCAGGCGCCATAATTGCTACTCTTTTAATATATTTCCTTTCAGGAAAGATGCAGACATCAACATCAAGTCTGCTGCTATCCGGGATAGCTATGAATTTCTTTCTATCTTCCCTTATGTCAATACTTCTCTATTTTAACAGGGACAGAATAGAAAATATTATTTTCTGGTCAATGGGCAGTTTTTCATCGGCAAATTGGGACAAATGTGTAATCGGCCTTCCCATAATTCTTATTGGAATTCTGTCTCTTTTCTATTTCCGGAGAGAACTTGATCTTCTGCTGATTGGAGATGAATCAGCACGGACTATAGGACTCTCTCTAAAACGTGTGAGAATTATCCTGTTAATAATTTCAACATTAATCACCGCTGCAGCCGTTTCCATAAGCGGAATTATAGGGTTTGTTGGATTGATAATTCCGCATATTATGAGAATGATTGTCGGCCCGAAACATCGTATTCTGCTCCCCTATGCAATTCTGGCCGGCGGTTTTTTCACCCTTTGTGCCGATACATTTGCACGGAGCATACTTCCCAGCTCTGAAATACCTGTAGGTATAATTACTTCATTAGCCGGAGCTCCGTTTTTTATCTATCTCCTGAGAAACAAAAAAAGAG
>JADHUD010000015.1 GCA_016784705.1 Spirochaetia bacterium
GTACGAGTGATTCTAATCGCTGTATGGGGGGATTTTTATTTACGGCGCCAGAAATACGGTGTAAAAAGAATGAGAACAGTATAAATTTCAAGACGTCCGGCCATCATGGCAAAACTTAAAAACCATTTGATATATGGGGGGAAAAATGCATAATTCATAGTAGGACCGACTAAAGAAAATCCTGGACCGATATTACCCACTGTAACCAGCGCTGTGGAAAAACTTGTTTCCAGATCATAACCGGCGGGGGCGGTCGAAATAATCGCAGTAGTAAGCAATAAGAACATTATATATAAAAATACGAACCCAACAACGGTGTAAAAAAAATCTTTACCTATGGGAACTCCATTTAAACGGGTGCTGAACACTCCCCGTGGATTTGCCTGCTGTTTCATCTCAGTTATCGCTTGTTTGAACAGAGTTGCTATGCGGACAACTTTTATACCGCCTCCTGTAGAACCGGAACATCCCCCGATAAACATTAATGCAAATAAGATATATTTTGAAAAAGCAGGCCATAAATCAAAATCAGCGGTTGCAAAACCTGTTGTGGTTAAAACCGAAGCAACCTGAAATGAGGAATAGCGCAGACTTTCTCCAAACCCTGAGTATACTTTACCTATAAGCGGAAGAGCAGCCAAAACTGATGCAACTGCAAATATCAATAAATATGCTTTAAATTCAGTATTTTTTTTAAATTCAGAAAAATTACCGATGAGCATTCGGTAATACAAACCGAAATTTAATCCTGCCAATACCATAAATACTGTAATAACAATATCTATATAAGTGGAATTGTAGTATCCGACACTTGCATTTTTTGGTGAAAATCCACCAGTGGCAAGAGTGCCGAAAGTATGGGTAAGAGAATCAAATAAATCCATTCCACCAAACATAAGCAAAACTGTTTCAAGGATAGTTAATCCGATATAGATAACCCATAACATTTTAGCCATATAAGTTATTTTGGGAGAGATTTTATCCATAGTCGGGCCGGGTGATTCAGCGCTGACCATTTTTACCCCGCCAACACCCAGAAGAGGAATTATAGCAACGGTTAAAACTACAAATCCCATTCCTCCGAGCCAATGGGTGAGTGACCTCCAGAAAAGGATAGATTTTGGTAAACTTTGAATTTCCGTTAAAATTGAAGCTCCTGTGGTAGTAAACCCAGACATTGTTTCAAAATAAGCTTCAGTATAGGAAGGGATTGCACCGGAAAAATAAAATGGTAATGCACCAGCTGCCGAAGCAATAACCCAGCTGATTGTAACCATTAAAAAACCATCTTTGGAGGAAAATTGATTACTTTTAATTTTTTTTGTTATTAGGTATACAACAATTCCAATAATTGAAACAATTAATATGGTATATAAAAAAGCGGCAGCATAGATGTATTCACCATTAAAATAGGCAATCCCCAATGGAAAAATCATAAAGCCGGAAATCACCAGCATTAATATTGATATAATATTAAATACAACTGCAAAATGCATAGTTAAACCCCAAAAATAGACTCAAGACGTTTTATGGTATCACTTCTGGTAATTAATACAATATGGTCATTCGGCTCTATTGCCAAATCTCCATGAGGAATAATATTCAATTCTCCTCTTGAAATCAGTATTATTAAGGTCTCTTTTGGAAACTTAATATTTTTTATTAATTTATTACAAAGTGGGGATGTTGAAGATATTTCAAATTCAATTATCTCAAAGGGGCTTCCGGAAATATTATAAATACTTTTAATATTTCCTTTACGAATAACTTTTAAAATAGTATTTACCAGCACATCATTAATACTGACTGAAACATCTATTCCAAGACTTTCAGATATTCGTCGATATGCTATTGTTTCTACCAATGATATAGATCTTGCAGCACCCTCTTTTTTTGCATACATTGCAGTAATGAGATTCAGCTCCTGATTTCCGGTAGTCGCTATAACCAGATCATAATCTTTTAATAGTTTTTCTTCCCAAATTTCTTCCTGAGTAATATCTGCATGTGTTACCATTGCCTGGGGATAATGCTCAGTTAAGAATTGACACTGCTCATAGTCACTGTCAATAAGATGAAGTTTTTTCACACGGTCTTTAGAAAAACGCTTCATTATTTTACCAATGAACTTTGTCTCATCCTCTTTGTAGTAACCGAGATAGTCTGCTACATAGCAGCCAAGTTTTCCACAGCCAATAATTGCAACATCTTTTAATGATACAATAGGTTTGTTGAAATAATTGAAAATCACATTAAAATCTTCTTCAGTTGCTATTACATAAAGCAGCTCATTTCCTTCAAAAACAGTATCACCGGAGGGAATGATATGTGTATCATCCCGCAACATAATAGGAACCAGGAATGTTGCTTCAATGGCTTCATTTACTTGGTGAAGGTTTTTCCCTATGAGATCAGAACCGGCTGGTATAGTGAGGTTGCGCATCTGAAGATCTATATTGTCAAACAGCATAACATTACTCAATGCCCCGCGTTCTACAGACATAGCAATAACTTTTGCTGCCTCAATTTCAGGATTGATTATATGATTGATACCGAATACCGTATTTGAGCTCAATTGATTATGACTGTAATCAATATTTCGAACTCTGGCTATAGTGAATATATTTTTAACATTTGAGGCTGCCAACCCGCAGGCAATCATATTTAATTCATCAGATTCTGTAACACTTATAAAGAAATCTGCCTTTTCAAGCCCTGCCTGATACAGTACATCAAGCTTATTCCCTTCATCATTAATTACCATGCAATCAAGCTGATTACTTATCTGTTTTGCACGAATAGAATTTTTTTCTATGATTGTTACATGTTTACCTTCATTAATAAGCTGTCTGGCTAGATGAAAACCAACTTTCCCGGATCCTAGTATTATTATATTCATTTTGAAACCCTAAACTACAATAGCTAACATGTCAATAAATAATCTTTTTATAATATTTTCATATGCTCAGGAAGCAAAACGGCGGGATTCATCCCGCCGTTTATCCGAATTTTTTGCAAGAGCTTCAACTACTTATTTTCCATATTTTTCCCAATGAGCACCGAAAAGTTTGTTTTCATCAGGGACAACAGGTTCGATAGGTTGTGAAACCCACGTGTAGTTGAGAAAATGTTTCCAGGTAATATTTTCTGAAGTTATGTTTCCACCCCATGAGCCGCAGCCGAGTGTCATGGAAAAAGGCATACCATTATCATAATTACCGCTGTTCCCATAGCTCTGAGCCTGTCTTACCATGATTCTGCTGACTTTTACTTTTGCAGCAAGTTCCAGCATCCTGTCATCACTTTTTGTATGGATGCCGCAGGAGTGACCAAATCCGCAGAACTCGGTGATTTTTTCTACATATTCAATTGCCTCATGAAATTTATCATACTTCCAGAGGGTCATAACCGGTGAAAGTTTTTCTGAGGAGAACATGTCTTCAGGGCCGATTTTTTCCCCTAGAACCATCAATATTGTAGTTGATTGAGGAACGTCAAGTCCAGCCAGGTCTGCAATTTTCATTGCATTCTGGGCAACAATGTCTTTATTCAGATGAACTCCATCAGGCCACATCGCAGCCCGGAGTCTCTCCTTTTCATCAGCATTACAGAGATACCCGCCATGAGATTTCAGATTTTCAATAACTTTTTCCCAAACAGTTTTCTGTATTACCACTGAGTTTTCTGAAGAACATGAGGTGGCATTATCAAAGGTTTTTCCCAGATATATTTTTTTAGCAGCATCCTCAAGATCAGCAGTTTCATCAACTATCATAACAGCATTACCTGCCCCGACACCATAGGCTGGTTTTCCTGCTGAGTAGGCAGCTTTAACCATACCGGCACCGCCAGTAGCTACGATGAGATCTACCTCTTTCATGAGTTCCTGTGTAAGTTCAACAGAAGGTTCTGTTATACATTGGATTAGATCAACAGGGGCACCGACTTTTTCAAGTCCTTTACGCATAAATTCACAAGCAAGTGCTGTACATTTTTTTGAACGCGGATGCGGAGCAAAAATAACTGCATTTCTGGTTTTAAGAATCGGAAGCCCATTTCCCGGTGGTGTTGAGGTTGGGTTTGTACAGGGTGTTAATGCACCAATAACACCAACGGGTTTTGCTATTTTTATAAGACCTTTCTCTCTATTTTCTTCTATAACACCAACAGTAGTTACTCCATCAAGGTCTCTGAGAGTTCCCAGAGTTTTTTTCATATGTTTCAGAAGTTTATTCTCATAGATTCCCATACCGGTCTCTTCTGCTGCAAGTTTTGCACATGCAATTGCATTTTCCTCTTTGTACACTTCCCAGCCAGCAGCAGCAACCATCTCATCCACCTGTTCCTGTGACCAGAATTCAACTACTTTTTGGGCAGCCCGTGCTTTTTTTAACATTTCCTGTAAATTATCTGCCATCTTTTTATCCTCTATTTTTTTATTAGTGTATCGGTAATCAACAGTGCGTCATCAATTTTTTCAATTGCATCATCTATTTGTTCCTGAGTTATTATAAGCGGAGGAGCAATAAAAATGAAATCCCATTTAGCAAAAAGAGTGAGTCCCAATTCTGCAAGTCTCTTAGTGATGGGGCCGGATACATTCCGGATGGAGTCATTAAACCCTGCCAAAGGAGCCCTTGTTTCCCTGTTTGAGGTGAGTTCCAGACAAGCCCAAAGGCCTTTGCATCTAACATCACCGATAGAAGGATGTTTCTCTTTAAGTTCTAGAAGTTTTTTATGTAAATACTCGCCATTGACTGCTGATTTTTCAATCAGGTTTTCCTGTCTATATACTTCAATATTTGCAATTCCGGTAGCACAGGCTAATCCATGCCCGCCATACGTTAAACCGCCGACAAATGGATGATCATAAAAGTGATCCCAGAGTTTTTTATTCCATATCATTGCTCCCAGCTGCACATAACCGGAGGTAAGGCCTTTTGCAGTAGTAATAATATCCGGAATTACATCGAAATGCTCTATGCCGAACCATTTACCGGAACGCCCCCAGCCGCTCATTGTCTCATCAATAACAAGCAATATACCGTTTTCATCACATAGTTGGCGTACACCCTGCATATACTCTTTTGTAGGAATAATGATTCCATTTGTACCTACAATTGGTTCCATGAAAATAGCGGCAATGGTATGCGGGCCATCCAGCATTATCTGCGTTTTCAATACTTCAAGACTTCTTCTTCCGCACTCTTCATCAGTTGTGGATCCAAAAGGGTCATGATACGGGTAGGGTCCAAAAAATTTAACAACACCAGGGATTCCCGGTTCAGCAGCCCATCTTCTTGGATCACCTGTGAGAGTAATAGCTCCAGCGGTTGCACCATGGTAACCTCGCCATCTTGAATAAATTTTATTTCTTCCTGTGGCGAGTCTGACTGCTTTTATAGCATTTTCGATAGATTCAGCTCCCCCATTTGCAAAGAATGTATAATCGAGATCGCCGGGAGTTACCTCAGAAATCATTTTTGCTAATTGTGCTTTTGGTTCAGTACCGAACATAGTTCCCACATAACACAATTTATCCATCTGTTTTTTCATAGCATCAAGAACATGCTTGTTTCTATGACCGATATTTACGTTGAGCAAACCTGAGCAGAAATCAATATACTTTTTTCCATCTGTATCCCACTGGTATATACCATCCGCTCTGTCCATCATAATAGGGTCAACAGATCTTTGGGCTTTCCATGAATAAATGACATGTTCCCGATCCATTTTTTTAAGTTCACTTGTTGTCATACAACCTCCTAGATATAGAGAATTAGTAATAAATCCAGCCAAATATATACAAATATATATAAGTTGGCTTTTGAAATTTCCTCGTCACTATTATTTTCAATTAAGTATTAATACACATTATTGCAGAAATTGTCTATTCTAGCTTTTGTACAGAACTGATTAAAGTGATATATTATAAGTATTTATAAAAAACTCAAGTACTTCCGCATACCAAGTGCCACACTTGATAATACCTTAAGTTCAAGAAACGGTCAAATCCCAAGTTGCAGAACGTTGCAAAATTCTTTTATTATTATTTCTGCAGCATATTGTATAGATTCCGTACTTCAGCGGCCATATAGAAAGAACCAGAAATGAGTATTGGTGAATTATCATGTTCTGATTCTGAATTTACTTTAAATGCAAGATTCAGCGCAACCGCAGGGTCTTTTTCAAGAATAATATCGCAATCAAGATTCAATTCACTTTTTTTTCTCAGAAAGAGCGAATATAAAGCATCCGGATTGCTCTCTTTAAAGCTGCCTGGTGTTGATATGATTATTTTTTTAAAGTATTTGATTGAATAATCAGCCATAATTTCATGATTTTTTCCGAGAACAGCGCCGAATATCAGTATCCCCTCTCTGTTCGGGAATACTTGTCTGAATGAACCAAATAATTTAATAATTGATTGCTCTGTATGTGCTCCATCAATGAAAACCGGAGGATTTTCCTGAAGAAGTTCCATCCTGCCGGGTATAAAAGCATTTTCAAGTGCTTTTATTGTATTATTGTCGATATTCTCTCCCGCTGCTTGAAGAGATAGCAGAGCGAGTGCTGCATTCTCAGCCTGAAAGTTGCCGCGCAGTTTCAGAAAGAGTTGTAAAGGTTCTCTATTTTTCCAATAGATAGTACTTACTTCTCCATGTATAAAAGTTTTTGTAGCTATTGAAACTACCTCATCCTCTAGAGTGTGTATCTCTGCTTGTAAACTTTCAGCTGATTGTTTGATGATCTTCTGAGCCCTATCTGAAAGGTTCCCCAGTACAACCGGAGTCTGATATTTTATGATACCGGCTTTTTCTTTGGCAATTTTCTCAATGGTATCACCAAGAATTGCGGTATGCTCCAACTCAATAGATGTTATCACAGACAATTCCGGCTGAATGACATTTGTCGCATCTAATCTTCCACCCAATCCGGTTTCAATTACCGCCCAATCACAACGAGTCTCTTTAAATAATAGAAATGAGAGCAGGGTCAGCAGCTCAAAGGTTGTAGGATTGATGTATCCTTTCTCCTCTGAGAAGGAAAAAGTTTCCAGATGTTCAGTCATGAAATTAATAGTTTCCAACAGTATTTCATCAGAAATAAACTGACCGTCAATAGTAAATCGTTCCCGGTAAGTGCTTACATGGGGGGAAACATACAGTCCTGTTCTATAACCTTTAGCAGAGAGTCCGGCTCTGATAAAAACACCTGTTGATCCTTTTCCCTTTGATCCCGCTATATGTATTGATTTAAAACTTTTTTCCGGGTGTCTGAAATGATCAAGTAATGCAGCCATTCTATCAAGCCGGTACGTTCTAACCGTATAATGTGTTTTCTTTGCGAGATTAGTGAATGCTTCAAAGTAGGAAAATGCGGTTTCAACATCTGTAAATTTCATTAGCCGTACTTTAGTACAGACATGCCTTACTGGTCAATCTTGCTAAAACGAAAATAATTCCATTTGTAAGAAATCTCAACGTTGTAAGACAAGGTTACTAGTATGTAATACTCCGGGATTCAGGAAATGCTGAACAAAGGAATCTGTATAATCTGTATCATTTGCTGAACCACCTCAACCTATTCGGCTGATTGGATAATGCATCTGTTAAAAAACATAGTCAGAAAGTACTTATAATAAAGACATCTTACTCTTTTGGGCTGTCAATAATCGCTGCCAATAATACAATTTCTCTTGCGAACAGACACAATATAAAGTAGAGTTATATATGTTGAAAGGGGTTAGAAAATTAAAGTATTCTCTAAATTACTTGATTTTATTAATGAATCACCCCAATTGATGATTTCAAAAAAGGAGCGGATAATGAAAGTGAAGCATAATGATAAACCCTGGTTGAAGCTGCAGAAATATAAAGGGGAATTCTTTCAGGGGGAATGGCCTACTGTCACAGAGATGTTTAATATTACCGTATCAGAATATCCTGATAATAAATGTTTTACAGCTTATGCGCCTGAAGAGCTGTTTTTTACCTATAAAGAGGCTCAGGAGACGATTCTTGCGGTTTCTAATTATCTAGTGAAAAAAGGGGTAAAGCATGGAGACAGGGTAGCGGTAACCGGGAAAAACAGTCCGGAATGGGCAATTGCTTATCTTGCTATACTCTTTGCCGGCGGAACAGTAATCCCGTTGGATTACCAGTTGAAAGTTGATGAAATAGACTACTTAATGAAATTTTCTGATGTATCAATTCTTTTTGTTGATGAGGAGCGGTTTGATCTGCAGGATGCAGATGGTTCTGTCGGACTAACTGACAAAATTTCACTCTCTCCGGAAAAAGATAATTATATCCTCAATATTCAGGATCCTGAGTTCATTGATAGAGAGATGCCCAAAGAGGAAGAACTTGCTGTAATTCTTTTCACTTCAGGAACAACAGGAAATCCCAAAGGAGTTATGCTTACTCACCGAAATATGATTTCAGACTGTTTTCTTGGACAGGGGTTGATGAACCTCTACCCAAGTGATGTTTTTTATGCACTTCTTCCCATTCATCACTCCTACACGATGCTGGCAGTTTTTTTTGAGGCACTTTCAGTCGGGGCAGAAATTGTTTTTGGAAAAAAACTGATAGTAAAGCAGATACTTCTTGAACTGAAGCAGGCTAAAGTAACCATGTTCCTTGGAGTTCCCATGCTCTTTAACAAGCTGCTGAAAGGATTGCTGAACGGTATAAAAGAGAAAGGAATTGTTATCTATGGAATTATCCGTTTTCTTATGTCTATAAGCGGATTTATTAAAAAAACATTCGGAGTGAATCCCGGGAAAAAAATGTTCAGAGGTCTTCTGGCAAAGTTGTCTCTTGATACTAACAGGATTTGTATTAGTGGAGGCGGGCCTCTACCCTCATCTACTTTCAAACTGTTTAATCAATTGGGAATTGATTTTGTGCAGGGCTATGGGTTGACTGAAACCTCTCCAATTATTACATTGAATCCGATTTATGCATATAAAGAGGCATCTGTCGGTAAAATTTTACCACAGACAACGATGAAACTACTTAATCCTGATGAAAAGGGGATTGGGGAGATACTGGTGAAAGGACCGATGGTTATGCAGGGGTACTACAAGAATCAGGAAGCTACGGATGCTATTTTTACTGAAGATGGTTGGCTTATGACAGGTGATGCCGGTTATATTGATAGTGAAAACTATGTATATCTTACAGGTCGTACAAAATCCTTAATTGTTACTGAGGGAGGAAAGAATGTTTTTCCTGAAGAAATTGAGGATGAATTTCAGCTTTTTGAGGAAATTGAACAAATTTTAGTTGTTGGGTATCTGATTGATAAAAAAACAAAATCTGAAGGAATACGGGCAATGATATTTCCAGCAGAAGCTTATGTGAAGAGAGTAAAAGAAACTGCTGATGAAACCGGTGCTGCTGAAATAATTCAGAAACGAATGGAAGAAATTGTTTACGAAGTTAATCGTCGGTTGACAGGATATAAACATATAACACGGGTAACGGTTGTTGAGAAGCCTATGCCGATGACCTCTACTAAAAAAATAAAAAGATTTGAAGTAATAAAGGAATATAGTGATAAATAGATGAATAGTACAACAAGAAATTATCTCCGGAAGCTGGCACACGATCTTAATCCTATTGTAATGGTGGGGAAGAACGGACTAACTGCCAGCGTCGAGGAGGCTGTAAATCAGGCCCTTACTTCACATGAGTTGATAAAAGTTAAGTTTATTGATTTTAAATCCTCAAAAAAGGAATTAACTGCGCAGTTATCTGAATCGGTACATGCAGAACTAATCTCTTTAATTGGCAATATTGCCATTTTGTTTCGACAGAACAGAGATCCGGATAATCGTAAAATTAAAGAGGTCTTTTTCTGATTCTCAAACGAGTGAGAGATAAGGGGATTATACATGAGTTCAGATTCAAAACCATTTTTACCCGTATCTTCAATGTCCATTGCTGCTATTCCCCAGCTTATTCAAGGACCTGGATCTTTAAGAAAACTTCCCGACTGGCTGAAAACACGTGGGTATGAGTCAATAATACTCTGTACAGGGGGAAAATCATTTGATGATTCTCTGTTCAAAGAGGAGTTGTTTGAACTTTTACGCAGACAGGGGATTTTTTATAAAAGATTTATAATTTCCGGTGAACCCTCTCCTGAGTTGATTGACTCGATTACCCGCTTAACAGCTTCAGATCCTTTTGACTGTGTTGCAGGCATTGGTGGCGGCAGTGTTATGGATGCAGCAAAAGCGGTAGCCGCCATGGTTCCGGCAGTACGCAGAATGGGTAAGGAATCACAAAAATTTGTAAGTGTATATGATTATCTTGAAGGTATTGGTACGAAAAAACCGGCAGCAGAGCGACTTGGACTGGTGACTGTCCCAACTACTTCCGGAACAGGATCTGAGGCTACGAAGAATGCGGTAATAAGCAGTGTAAAAGCAGGTGAGGGCGGATTTAAAAAATCTCTTCGTCACGATAATTACGTTCCTGACCTTGCAGTTCTTGATGCATCACTTTTACAAAGCTGTCCCCGGATGGTGACAGCTTTTTCAGGGTTGGATGCCGTTACGCAGCTGTTGGAATCTTATGTTTCCACAATTAGCACCCCTTTCACAGACGTTCTGGCAGAAGATGGACTTATACGCGCCGGGAATTCTTTGCTGACGGTTTGTGAAGATGGTCAAAATATTCAGGCCAGAAGCGAGATGGCTTATGCGGCATATCTTTCGGGAATAACTCTTGCGAATGCAAATCTTGGTTTTGTTCATGGGGCAGCCGGGTTGCTGGGCGGTATACGTTCTATCCCGCATGGAGTTATCTGCAGTACTCTGCTCGCAGAATCTACAAAGAAAATAACTGATAAGCTGGCAGGGGATAATGATGAAAATAATCCCGCTCTATTGAAATACAGTAGAGCAGGTTATTTACTTAACTCTGGCAGTAAGTTTAAAAACGTAAAATATGGTGTAACCTTATTACTTGATACTTTGTTTAGGTGGCAGGAAGTTCTGGATTTACCCACCTTCAGCGAATTTGGTTTCACTGAAGAAGAACTTCTGATGCTGGCGGAAAGAACCGATATGAAGAAATCCCCGGTAATTCTGTCGGTGAATGAAATTAGGCAAATTTTTACTGCTCGGCTGTAAGTCGACAGTAAAATATTAGCTATACGAAGACAAGGAGCTGTTCCTGAATAAACCATTCCGGGCAGCTCCTCGTTTTTTACAGACTTACTAGTAAAGGCTTACCTGTAAAGGTTATACAAATTCCTGTTCCTTTGTGTATTTCCAGGGAAGATGCATAGAATCAGCATAATATCCCTGATTTGCCTTTGGCAGTAATACTGCTATTCTTCTCATTATTTCATCGGTAATTTCCTGTCTTTCATCACTGTTAAAACGTTTTTTCTCCAATATAAGAGTAAAAGGTTTTCCCACCCGTATTTTTACCGGAGTCCGTTTCAGTCTCTTAATATTTTTTGAAAAGTTTTCCAGACCGATATGCACGACCGGAAGCATTGGTACCAGCTGCTTAATCGCAATAAATGAGGTTCCAGCCTGTCCCTGGTTAAGGGTTCCTTTCGAGCTTCTCGTTCCCTCCGGAGCAATGCAGAGAAAATCACCCTTTTCAAGTACTGAAAAGCACTCTTTAATAGATTTCATATCAATCTCACCACGCCTCACAGGAATACATTCCCACCAGTTCATAAGTGTTCTTGTAACAACCGAATCCCACAGCTCAGCTTTTCCCAATGCAATAGTTCTTCGTGGGCGCATAAAAAGATATAAAATAGGAGCTTCCATGAACGATATGTGATTCGCTATAATAATCATAGGACCCTTTTGGGGTACTTTCTCAAGCTCTTTTATGTCAAGCTTGCATGCAATATGCATAAGACCTTTAATTAGTATATTCCCGATTCGGTTGGCAAGTGTCATTGGGTCATTTTTCCTTTTGTTCCAGCGATAAGGTAATTGTAGGCTGGTCACAAACTTCAGCCGGTCCGTAATACTGTATTGCACCGGGGAAAGTATAACTGGTTTCCAGTGCCCAGATTTTTCTTTTTTCAGCAAATTCTTTAAAAGGATTTCCTTCAAGTTCAACAAGAGCTTTGCGGATAACTGGCTTTTTACTTCCATGACGCTGCTCAAGGTTCATCATCATGGTTACCGGAATTCCTCCAGCCTTCCACTCCTCTGCAGGGGAGGAAAGGTTAGATATGGAAGATATATATCCTGTAATTTCTGAAGCTATAAGCATAAAAGCGTTATATCCTAAAGAGTAGCAGTAATCTGCATCAAAATTTGAGGGGAATGCGCATCTTCCCTCATACCCGAAGAAATGATGCTGAGTGCTGAACCGTCCGTCAAACTTTCCCACATTTTTCAACTCTTTAAGCCTGTTATCAACCATTTCAATGAGTAATTTTTCAGTTTCAATTCTTGACACTTGAACATTTCCATGCGGATCTCTATCCATGAGAAGCTGCCTCTGAATATTATTGGGGAGAGAAGAGAAAACATATGAGGAATCCATGGAGAGATTAGCATTAATCCACTCCGATTGTGTTTCAAAAGTATTCAGAGTTATGAAATGAGCAGTATGATCAGCCATAAGGTCATTCAACTCTGCGATGAGTATTTTCATCTCGGGAATAAACTCTATAAGACCTTCCGGTACAAGAACCAGTCCGAAGTCATTACCCTGTCTACTTCTTTCAGCTACTGTTTCAGTAATATCTTCAACAATCTCTTTTAGTGTAGTCTGGTTCTTTTCTATCTCTTCAGAAATCAAAGCGATGTTCGGTTGTGTCTGAAGTGCGCATTCAAGTGCGATATGAGAAGCACTTCGACCCATCAGCTTAATAAAATGCCAATATTTTTTGGCAGAATTGGCATCCCTTGCAATATTTCCAATAAGCTCTGCATATGTTTTAGTTGCTGTATCAAACCCGAAAGAGATCTCAATGGCTTCATTTTTCAAATCTCCGTCAATAGTTTTCGGAGCACCTATTACAGTAATACCGGATTTTTTTGCTGAAAAATATTCGGCAAGAACTGCTGCGTTCGTATTTGAGTCATCACCACCGATAACAACAAGAGAAGTAATTTCTCTTGTTGTGCAAACATCGACACAAACAGCAAATTGTTCCTCAGTTTCCAGTTTTGTTCGTCCGGAACCAATAATATCAAATCCTCCGGTATTTCTAAAAGGGTCAAGGAACTCAGAAGTAATTTCTACAGCATCATTATTAAGAAGGCCTGATGGACCGCCCCGGAATCCAAAAAGCTTTGAATCAGCATTGGCATTTTTTAATGCATCAAATAAACCTGCAATTACGTTGTGCCCCCCAGGAGCCTGTCCTCCGGACAATATAACCCCTACATTTCTTTTTTCAGAAATAGATTCATTTTTCCCATTGGTAAATCCAACAACGGGCTTTCCATAGGTATTAGGAAACATATTTTTTAATTCTTCTCTGTGAATTTCAGGTTCAGCTTTCTGACCAAAAACCGGAATAATAGAGTGGATATCCTGGCGGAAAATTGTCGGCAGTTTAGGCTTGTAATCATATCGTGCTTTCTGTAGTGGTGAAATTTTCATGTAACAGCTCCTTATTTCATTTTCGGATAAAAATTAGATTGTATATTTGAAGTATTATGAGCCAATTTCAAAATGCTTCGCATTTTTGGAAATTGGCTTTTGAAGTTTGTCTATATATTCAAATACATAATTATTATATAATTATGTATTTGAAATACAAACTTCTGACCAAATCGTCGAAATTTCAAAATAAAATCATTTTGAAATTTCCTCTTATACACTTTATATAGGGAATTTAACAAAATGACAAGTTTTAGATTCTTGAAACATTTTTTCGGTTATATGAATTGACCACAAAATAGTCTCGCTATAGACTGTCTTGTATGAAAATATCGACAGTTATTCCTTTTATACAACATTATCCATGGGGGAATTCATATAGTATTCCGCAAATACTTGGAAAGAAACCAGATGGATCACCCTGGGCAGAGCTGTGGCTGGGAACACATCCAAAAGGTCCTGCTAAAATAAATTTTGAAAATGAGACAATCTTACTGCGTGATTATATCCAAAAATCTCCAATAGAAATTCTGGGCAGGGCTGCACACCAGGTTAATGCAGAACTTCCATTTATGTTAAAGATTCTTGCTGTTGAAAAACCTTTATCAATTCAATGTCATCCCACAAAATTACAGGCAGAAAAAGGGTTTTCACAGGAAAATATAGACGGAATAGATAAAAATGCATTTAACCGCAGTTACCAGGACGATAATCATAAACCTGAATTAGTATGTGCACTTACTCATTTTATCGCATTATGCGGCTTCAGGCCGGAAGGAGAGATAGACAGACTCTTTGACTTTCTTGATTCGAAAGTGTATAAAAATCAACTATATCATCATTTGTTCAACGAATTTCTTAAAGAATCTGACCGTTTGCGTGAATTTTTTTCTGCTCTTTTGCAATTACCGCCAGATAGAAAACAGAGTTTTCTAAAAGATCTTTCAAAAGCCGCTGCAAAGTACAGCAGTAGTATTCCGGAATTTCAATTGGTTAAGAAGCTCCTGAATGAGTATCCGGGTGATGTCTCAGCAGCGGCTCCATTATACCTGAATTTGATAGAACTGCAGCCAGGTGAGGCTTTGTTCCAACCAGCCGGAGAGCTGCATGCATATATCCACGGGACTGGTGTAGAGCTCATGGCAAATTCTGATAATGTTCTAAGGGGAGGTTTAACCAATAAATATATTGATATTGATGAACTTTTGAAAATTGTAGAGTTCAAGGGAACACAAAAAGAAAAAATAATGCCTGTAAAAACTTCAGAAATGCTGAGATTTGAAGAAAGTGTAAGCGGCAGAGAGCTGTATTCAACCCCGGCCAGGGAGTTTCAGTTATCCAGAATTGTCCCATTGTCAAATATTACCATTGATCAGAGGGAAAATATTGAAATTCTTTTGTGTACATCGGGAACTGGAACTCTGATCTTTAAAGATACACAAAAGAGAGAACAAACATTAGCTGTTCAAATGGGCTCGATACTTTTAATACCGGCAGTTTTGCCTGAATATACTATTACTACCGCAAAAGACGGCATGGTGTTCATAGCTGGAATTCCTGGAGAGGCTCAATAATTATGACAATATGGATAGATGCAGACTCCTGCCCCCGGCCGATAAGAGCAATTATTATGAAAGCTGCAGCAAGATTGAAAATTATTACCGTGTTTGTTGCCGATAGAAATCTGACAGATTGTGCAGGGAACTTTGTAAGGATGCAGGTGGTAGAGCCGGGCATGGACAG
Organism: Spirochaetia bacterium; assembly: GCA_016784705.1. GTDB lineage: Bacteria > Spirochaetota > Spirochaetia > JABMQR01 > JABMQR01 > JABMQR01. The sequence continues at coordinate 15,351 of JADHUD010000015.1, forward strand.
TGCAGATTCCTGGATAGTTGAACATGTGCAGAAAGGTGATTTATCTATATCCAGAGATATTATTCTAGCCTCAAAACTTGTAGAAAAGGGAAGTACTGTTATTGATGATCGCGGAACTATATATACAGAAGAGAACATTGCTGAAAGACTTTCGGTGAGAAATATGATGGCGGATTTTAGAGAATCCGGAATTTTCTCCGAAAAAACCAAACCCATGTCTCCACGGGATATTCAAAGTTTTGCAAATATGTTTGATAAGGAAATAACTGCAGCGCTGCGCAGCGAAATTGGCAGCAAAAATTAAGGAGCCCTGAATAATGGATAAGGAAAGAGTTAAACGGATAGTTAAAGAGTATGCTCTTATTACTATTGGTTCTTTTATTACAGCTATTGGTTTAGTACTGTTTATGACACCTTCAAAAATTGCAGCTGGTGGAGTAAGCGGAATAGCGGTTATTTTCTATCACCTGTTTGGAATTGATCCGGGTTATTCAATACTTATTCTCAGTCTGCCGATTTTTCTTATAGGATTAAAAATTTTCGGTAAAAGATATGGATTCAAATCACTATATGGAACAATAGCTCTGTCAGTTGGAGTAAGTATATATGGGTTCTTTCTGGGTTATGAAGGAGTTCTTGCATATACCGATAAAACAGATATTCTATTATCAGCGCTTTTTGGCGGAGTGATTATCGGTGGAGGTCTCGGCATTGTTATGAAAGGAGGTGCAAATACCGGCGGTACCGATATTCTGGCTCAAATCTTACACCGTTACAGTCCGCTTCCTCTTGGAACCTCATTGTTCATTGTTGATGGAGCAGTAATTGCTATCGCTGCACTGGTTTTCGGTGTTGAGGCTGCGTTGTATGCAGTCATAGCAGTTTTTGCTACAGGGCAGGTAATAAACCTGATAACCAGCGGAGCAAACTATGCAAAAATGGCGTATATAATAAGCAGTAAACATGCTGAAATTCGGGAAAAGCTGCTTCATGATATGGGTTTGGGGGGGACTCTCATAGAATCCCGGGGGATGTATACAGACATGGAAAAGAATCTTATTATGACAGTAGTACGGAACAGAAAAATAAGTCAGGTTACGAATGTGGTTAGAACTATTGATCCTAATGCATTTATGGTAATAACAAATGCCTCAGAAGTTTTAGGGGAGGGTTTTATTCCCATGGAATCGTATAAAAGGAAATTCTAATATAATATGGGTTATTAACAGTTGCCTGATGTAGTATGGATGGAGTTATGAATGGAGGAATATATGAATTTTAAAAAAATAATAGAAGAGCGTGAAAGCTGCAGAAGGTATGATCCGAATGTACAAGTTCCTCCTCAAATTCTCCAGGAAATTGCTGAAGCCGGAAGACTGGCTCCATCTGCCTGTAATTTGCAGCCATGGAAATTTCTGTTTATATCATCAGCTGAATCACTGAGCAAAGTTAAAGAGAGTTATGGAAGCAGATGGGTAGATAATGCTCCTCATTTTCTTGTTGTTGCTGGTAAACGTTCATCTGCATGGGTACGTTCTGATGGCTACAACTCTCTTGAGACTGATTTAACGATTGCTATGGACCATATGATTCTTGCAGCGGAATCATTGGGTATAGGAACCTGCTGGATTGCTGCTTTTGATGAGGCAAAATTACATATGGCATTGAATCTTACTGAAGATGAGAAAGTTTTTGCTATAACTCCTTTAGGATATTTACCTGCTGGATGTAAAAAGAATGCTAATAAAACCAGAAAACCTTTAAAGGAAATAGCATTTTTTATATAAAATTTCAAATATTTGAATATTTTTGGAATTTCTCACAGTTATAGTGAGTATGAAGAACTTATGCATTGGTTGTGAAAATGGATTACTGCGGGAAGGACTGGAATCTCTATGCAGACAAACCGGGGATATCCAGTCTGTTGTTAGTGTCTCAACAAGCACTGAATTAGGACAGGTTTTAGAGGATAAGGAATTTGATGTATTACTGATAGATCCGGAAACTTTTATATTTATGTATAATCAGTCAAATCAGTTTACAGGGAAGCCGCTTCTGCATATAAAAGAAAGCTACGAATCATTATTGATATTAGCTTTCGCTGATAATTCCGATTATGCTAAATTACGCCCCTATTTGGCTCAGGGTTATGATGGATTTGTTTTTCTGAACAGATCTTTTAGTGAGGCTGTATATGCAATTCAAGCAGTCAGCCGCGGAGTGCTCTACATTCCAACAGAAGCTGCCGAGTCATTCATTCAGGAGAATTCAGTATATAATTCCGAGTCGTTAACCCATCGTGAAACAGAAGTTCTGAAGCTGATAGGTCTTGGAGATTCTTCAAAAGAGATTGCTTTTAAATTAGGCATAGCGGTGAGTACTGTCGATGTTCATAGAAAAAAATTGTTGAGAAAAGTTGGAACTTCTTCAGCCGCAGGCTTAATTAGATTCGCAATAAAATCAGGATTGGTGCCTCTCTAAGGTCGTCGAAACAAGAGTGCTTGTTCCGGAGGCCTATTAAGAGTCTGTCTTCCAGACCCTCTCCAGACCTCCTTTTTTACTGTATCTTAGAATTCAGCATTTTTTACCGTCCGAGGAAAGGGAATAACATCCCGGATATTCTGCATGCCAGTTATATACTGTATAACACGCTCAAAACCCAGCCCAAAACCTGCATGTGGAACACTTCCATATTTTCTTAAATCAAGATACCACCAGTAATCTTCTTCCTGCAGGCCCCATTCATGAATTCTCTTCAGTAACATATCATACCGGTTTTCACGTTCGCTTCCTCCGATTATCTCTCCTAAACGTGGAACCAGTACATCCATTGCACGAACTGTTTTACCGTCATCATTCATCTTCATATAGAATGCTTTGATTTCTTTAGGGTAATCAGTGACAATTACCGGTCCGTTACAGACTTTCTCAGTAAGAAATTTTTCATGTTCAGATTGAAGATCTGCACCCCAGGATACAGGGAAATCAAATTGTGACGAAGATTTCTCCAGTTCTTTAACTGCATCAGAATAGGTCATATGGACAAAAGGAGTCTCAATAATCTTTCTTAATGAATCAACAATTCCCTTTTCTACCCAGGTATTGAAGAATTCCATATCTTCAGGGCAGTGCTCTAAGACATATGAGAAAATATATTTTAAAAAATCTTCAGCAACAGCCATATTCCCCTCTAAGGTGCAGAATGCCATTTCCGGCTCTATCATCCAGAATTCTGCAAGATGCCGACTTGTATTTGAGTTTTCTGCACGGAAGGTGGGACCAAATGTATAAACATTTTTCATAGCAAGCGCATATATTTCTGCTTCAAGCTGACCGCTAACAGTCAGATTGGACTGCTTACCAAAAAAATCCTGACTGTAATCGACAGCTCCATTCTTTGTTTTTGGAATATTATCCAGAGGAAGTGTCGTAACCTGAAACATTTCACCGGCCCCCTCACAGTCAGAAGCAGAAATTATCGGGGTATGTATATAGAGAAAATCATTGGATTGGAAAAAAGAGTGAACAGCAAAACTTAGTGTGCTTCGAACTCTTGTAACCGCTCCAAGGGTGTTTGTTCTTGGGCGCAGATGAGCAATCTCTCGTAAAAATTCAAAAGAGTGCCTTTTTTTCTGAAGAGGGTATGTTTCGGCTGGAGATTCTCCCCAGAGAAGTACATTTTCAGCTTTAAGTTCAACTTTTTGATTTTTTCCAGGTGATTCAACTAAATATCCGGTAAATTCAACACTTGCACCGGTAGAAATTTTATCAATTGTCTTTACTATCTTTTCGCTGGATTTGTCCAGGATGACCTGCAGATTTTTAAGACTGGATCCATCGTTAATTTCAAAAAAGCAAAAGTTTTTTGAATCACGTTTTGTTCTGACCCAACCCTCAGCGGTAATTAATTTCTCATTTTCATCGGGGTCCATTGTAAGTAATTTTTTTATACGTAAAGACATTATTCACTCCTTGCCACGTAATACATATTAGGACGATACCTATTCTAACGAGAGTCAGTATACACATAAAATTATTGAACTGCAAC
>JADHUD010000016.1 GCA_016784705.1 Spirochaetia bacterium
TATCGATTATATATACCTTGAATATGACTATACAATTGCAGGAAAAGAACAATATGTATTGCTGGTTGAAAAGAATGGAATCATTATTAAAGCTTCACATACTAGTGGCTTGTATTATGGTATAGTAACGTTATGTCAACTTGTAACATTCTATTCAACTCAAATAGAGTGTGTTATTATCGAAGATGCTCCTTATTACAAAGACAGAGCCTATCTACTAGATATTACTAGAGGTCGAATCCCAAAACTTGCTACCATTAAGCAACTAATCGATAGAGTGTCGTATTATAAAATAAATCAACTACAACTATATATTGAACATACTTTTGCATTCAAGCACCAAAGTGAAGTATGGTCTAAAACCGACCCAATTACAGCTGAAGAAATTCTTGAGATAGACCAGTATTGTACTGTGAAAGGTGTTGAATTAGTACCCTGTATTTCAACTTTTGGACACCTATATGACACGCTCTCTTCAAACTCATTCAAACATTTGAGTGAAATAGATGTTATTGATACTGCTCCCTTCACTTGGTATGAAAGAATGAAGGGGCATATTGTAAATGTCTCAGATCCAAGAAGCTTTGAATTTGTCAAAACCATGCTTGAAGAATTTATACCACTTTTTTCATCAGATAAAATAAACATCTGTTGTGATGAAACTTTTGATCTAGGAAAAGGAAAAAGTAAAAGTCCAAAAGGAGAAGACAATTACATTGAACTTTATATGGGATTTGTTACTAAGTTGGTGGACTATCTGGAAATTAAAGAGAAAAAGGTAATGATTTGGGGAGATATCATCTTAAACCATCCTATGTGCATACCAACAATTCCCCGAAATATCACATGCTTAAACTGGTATTATTATTATAATGCAGATGAGAAAAATGTAAAAATATTGGCTGATAATAATATAAAGCAATATATTTGCCCAAGTGTATCTGGATTTAGTCGTATGGTAAATGAGATGGATATGAGTTTCACAAATATCCAAGAAATGATTAAGTTGGGATGTAAATATGGTATAAAAGGTTTTTTGAATACAGATTGGGGTGATTCAGGGCACATCAACCACCTTTCTGGATCTATTCCTGGGATTATATACGGAGGAGCTCTATCTTGGAACCCTGATGATGCTCGATCCTTTGAAGAAATAGATCAAGCCATTTCTTTAGTAGAATATGGCGACAATAAGAATATATTGATCTCATATATAAGGGAATTATCACATCAAGATAGCATAATATTCAATAACTTTGCATTTTTCAGGGATTATAAAGTACATCATCTTGAAGAAGGTTTTTACGAAAAATTCAAAAAAGAACTTTTAAATACTGACGAAAACAGTCTTATTCAGGCAATTACAAATTCAGATAAAATCGAAAAAAGCATTGTAAAACACTCAATACATATCAACAAGACTAAGCAACAGGATATGAAAGAATTTTACCTTTCTGCCCGTGGAGTTAATTTGATGCAGACGCTAGCTCTGATTCTAAAGAAACATGAGTATGGGCAGGATATTCAACTTTTTTGTACTCCAAATGTTCTAGCTGAAAAACTTGAATACTGGTTATATGATTATTGTGACGTCTGGCGAGCTGTAAATAAAGAAGGCGAATTGTTTCGTATTAAAGAGTTCATTTTTGATATCTGTAATATTCTCAGAGGGTATTAATGGTTATCTCTACCTTCCTACATTCATGTGTATAGGATTTTCAATGAAGATTCAGAACCTATGATGATTGAAATCAGAAATTTAGAGTATTCCGTTTTTTAAGACTAAGCATTCTATTATAAATTCTTTGCACAAGTATGGTATCAAAACAGGTGTGCTTTGAAAAATAAAAAATACGAAAGGAGAAAGAGTATGAGAAAAAGTGTTATGATTCTGATTCTAATTGGAATTACAGCAATGGGACTATGGGCAAAAGGGAATGTCGAAACAGCAAGCCCAATGGGTGATGAAAAGATATCCCTAGAATACGCTTATATGGTGGAATCCGGTGATACCGTTGAGCTATATAAAAGTATGCTACAAGAATATCAAAAGGAAACCCCAAACATAGAAGTTAAATTTATTCCAATAGTTGACGATTATGCAAAGAAACTGCTTCTAATGGTAGCTTCAAAAACAGCTCCTGATATTGCCTGGATTGGAGAAGATATGATTCGACAATATGCTTCCCAAAATGCCTTGGTTGCATTGGATCCATATGATGGCGAGTTTTTTAATAGCTCCGATTATGTACAAGGAAATTTAGAGGGTTATACATATGATGATACTTTATATGCATTACCCTTTGACAGTGCAACCGGTCTGTTATTCATTAATAATGATATTTTTGATAAAGCAGGTGTGGAAATACCTTCAGACCATATCACATTGTCGCAACTTAAAGAGATTGCTAAAGCAACGACAATAAAAGAAAACAATGTAACTGTCCAATATGGCTTCGTCACCGGAACCTACATGGGGTACCTTCACCCATTCTTTAGGATGGCTAACGGTACGTTCATAGATGCCAACGGAAATACAACTTTTAATACAGAACCGGTAAAGGAAATCTTTCAATATTTTTATAATCTTATTCATGAAGATAATAGTATGCCTGAATATGGTAGCCAAGCGGTTCCGTTTGTTGAGATTTTTAAATCTGGTAAAGCAGCTATGATGTTCAATGGCTCTTGGGCTGTTGGAGAGGTTATGTCACAGGAGGATTTTAATTGTACAATCATAAAACTCCCACAATATAAGACAATAGCTACACCAGCTTGGACAGGTGGTACTGCGGTATTATCTAGTACAAAAAATCGTGAAGCAGCAATCAAATTCTTATCTTGGTTTAGTGGAGAGGAAGGGCAGAAAATTAAATTTAGTGGTAAATTTGCAGCTAGTCCAACAATTAAGACTCTGCTTGATACAGAATTGGCATATAACGGGTATAAAAATCCTAAAGCGCCAATGAATGATTTCACCAATCTTGTAGATTCTCTTAACTATGCTTATGCTCTACCCTCACTCATATTTGGAAACAATCAAATAATGGATACAATAGAGAAAGAAGCAGAAAAATACTTCCTTCAGACAATATCTCTTGACGAACTAGTCACCCAGCTTGATAAAAAAGTCACAAAATTATTAAACGAATAAGTAAAAGAAAAAAACATTTGACCACCGAAGGATTTTTCTTCGGTGGTATTTATTGCGGGAGATTCAAAATTGAAAAATCAGCAGCGAATCGGATATCTTTTTATTTCGCCATGGATACTTGGAATGTTATTATTTACAATATATCCAACAGTATTCTCTCTGTATATAAGTTTTACTGAATGGCCAATTCTGATAGAGCCGAAATTTATTTTTTTCAAGAATTATCTGGAAATATTTCAAGATGAATTTTTTTTCAACTCATTATGGGTTACTACGAAATTTGCTATCTACACTACATTCCCTACCCTAATGATAAGTCTTTTTATTGCAATTTTATTGAACACGAAAATACAATTCCGTGGAGTCCTCCGAACAATTTACTACTTACCAGCAGTGCTACCTACCATTGCTGTTGCTTTGGTTTGGGCTTTTATATTTAATAAGGATTATGGCCTAATAAATGGGTTTTTACGGACATTTGGCATCACTGGCCCGGGATGGTTAGCTGATCCAAAAGTAGCTTTGCTTTCTATTTCAATAATGAGTATTTGGACTTTATGCAGTACAAATATTATTTTGTACCTTGCAGGATTACAGGGTGTACCAAAAGTATACTATGAAGTAAGTACTCTTGATGGAGCAAATGTTGTTCAACAGTTTTTCTCTATTACCATTCCTTTGATCAGTCCTATAATATTTTACACCCTAGTCATGAGTCTGATCACAACATTCCAAGTGTTTACTTCTGCAATGATGCTAACACATGGAGGGCCAATTGATTCTACCCGGTTTTATGTTCTCTATCTTTATGATACTGCCTTTAGCTATTATAAAATGGGATATGCTAGTGCTTTAGCGTGGATTCTTTTCATTATCATACTAACATTAAATTATACAATATTTAAAACATCCAAAATATGGGTGTTTTATGAGGGGGATGCATGATATTCGTGAGCGCAAAAATTAAACACAGACTATCCTACTTGTTAATCTACATTTTATTATTGGCAGGTACAATACTCATAATTCTTCCCCTTCTTTGGCAGGTAACAATTTCATTGAAATCATCAAATACGATTTTTGAATTACAACCAAGTTTCATTCCAAAAGAGTTTAAAATTTCAAATTATTCAGAAGCTTTTAAGGGAATGCAATTTCTGCGCTTTTTTAAGAATACAGTATATATTTCAATTCTGACATTAATTGGTACACTTTTTTCCTGTTCATTGGTTGCTTTCGGTTTTAGTCGTACTAAATTTAAAGGACAAAACTTTTTATTTTTTATACTACTGTCAACATTAATGCTACCTTCTCAAGTTACTCTTATCCCTATGTATATCACGTATGCTAAATTAGGACTTATAAATTCATACTTTCCACTTATAGCTCCTCATTTCTTTGGAGATGCTTTCTATATTTTCATGCTTAAACAATTTTTTTCTAGCATACCAAAAGAGTTGGATGAATCTGCAACTATTGATGGGTGTAATACATTTCGAATTTATTGGAATATTATTCTTCCCTTGAGTGTACCAGCCCTTTTAACAGTAATCTTATTCAAATTTAACTGGGTTTGGAATGATTTTGTAAATCCACTTATATATGTGAATGACCAAAATAAATATACCCTGTCTTTAGGACTTTATATATTTAAGGCTTCTGAAAAATTTGGTCCAAAATGGAATTACCTAATGGCTGCAGCAACAATAATGATGATCCCTGTATTCACGTTATATGCGATATTCCAAAAACGTTTTATTGAAGGCATTGCTACAACCGGTTTAAAAGGATAACAACGTATTTGATAAATGCCAATATTTCGTTGTTCGAAAAATAGTAACAAATACTGAAGGAAGATACCTTATGAAAAATACATATCTTGAGAGTATAGATAAATGCATCTCTTGGATCAATAAAAACATGCTTACGTTTGATAATGGTTTCTATGGGATCTATGAACGAATAAGAATTGATAAACATCTAAGAACAAATTGGTCTCGTCCTGATTGCAATAGTGAATATTTAAGAGTCTTACTTACACATAAATGTATGTTTGGATATGAGAACAATGATGATCTCATTAATAATATCATTGAATATCTCCTAAGAGTTCAAGATAACAACCCTTTATCTACCTGGAAAGGATCTTATCCATTTTATTTAATCGATGGATACATTAGAGAAAATGCAGTAGATGCCTCACTATATCAAAATGATAATGGAAAGATTTTACTAATTATGAGCCAATTATATATGAATCATAAAGATATAAGATTCTTAGAAATAGCGAAAAGTCTCGCAGAGTATTGGGCAAAGACACAACAACCAGATGGAACCTTTGGAGTCTTGGACGGAAGAAATATGTATGAATGTGGCAAAGGACCCTGTTTTGTACATTGGTTAGTTTCTGGTTATTATTTATTGTATAAGATAACAAAAGATGCTGCATATCTCACTTGTGCAGAAAAAGGAATGGAATATATTGTATCAACAATTCATGACAGTGGACGTAGTCTAACCTCCTATGAAATCCTCAGGATGGAAGATTGGAGACCTGTTTCCTCTGAAACCTCCATTGCATTATATTCATTTTGTATTGCTTATGATGTTACTGGAAAAAATATATATAAGGACTATATCATAAAGACAGGAGAATTTGTTCTTGGCCTTCAAGATGAATGCGGAGCTATCATGAATTGTGATGATAGCTGTATTGATGCTTCTTTGCAGAATTCTAAGGATGTATGTGATTTTGTTTATACAGAAGGATTTGCTCTTAATGCCCTTATTTTAGCATATACTTGTATTGGTGAAAGGAAATACCTCAATGCAGCTATTAACTTAGCAAATTTTCTAGTTGAGATTCAATGTACGAATGAATCACCACTATGGGATGGTGCATGGCGAGGTTCTTTCAATATACAGACATGGAAGTGGGACGGACGTGCTACCCAAAATAACACCATAGATGAAGGTGGAATGTTTTCTGTATATACCGGTTGGAGTTGTACAAATATTATGTATGGATTACAACAACTTATTTCATTAACCATAAAGAAAGAATAATTCTTAGCAGCCATCCATGATTCTCTAAATACCTCTCGTTTTTCCGCATCGTGCGGAACTCCTGCATGATTGCATCTAGATCTTTTCTCAGAAAAGGATTACGTTCTTGAAGATCTTTTAATTTCTTGCGATACTTTTTCACCGTATTCGTTGCAATCTTCTGCTGACGGGCAATTTGTTTAATTGGTGCGTTGTCCGATGAAGTATTTCGTCTTTTTCCTGCCCGTAATCCCGGTGTAAAGGTCTTTGTGGAACATGCAGATCCGGTTATAGTTCAGATGCTGAAACATGTAGGTGTTGACAAAAGTGTTTTTGATAAGGTTGACAAATAGTTGACAATATCGACAGCCAATAACCTCACTCATCTGCAAGAAAGCTGTCAAACAGTTTCGCAGACTGTACGTCTACCAGACCTTTGTCTGTAAGCTTCAGGTCTGGACTGACCGGGAGCGTAATCGTTGCCATCGTCATGATCGGGTTCTGATGGGCGATCCCCAATACGCGTAAAGCAGACTGCACGCTTTCAACATCTTTGGCCAGAGCGGAAATCGGTTTTTCGGAAAGAATTCCCGCAATCGGAAGATGAACCGCAGCGATAATCTCTCCTCCTGAAGCAACGCAAATTCCGCCTTTATGGGCGTTAACCCAGGCAAAAGCACACTCCATATCTGATGTGTTATCGCCAACTATCAGGATATTGTGGTGGTCATGGGCATAGGTTGAACACAAGGCTCCCTTTGAGAGAACATCGCCCTCCAGCAGACCCTGTGAAAAGCCGCTGCTCCCTGTGTACCGTTCAATAACGACGGCGAGATTCAACTTCGGCTCCTGATAACGACGATCGAGGCTGTTCCATAGTATCTCACGGCCAACCGTTCCCAGCGTACGGATAACAGCTTCCGTATACGTATTCTCACTGTTTTTCCGGATTACCCGGACCTTCACATGTTCAGAGGAAGGATTGTCATAGGGAATGTGCAGCGACAAGACCGTTTCAATAGAGAAACCGGCATTCAGATTGATGCTTGAGTAAAAATGCAGGGGGAAAGATGGTTCTTTGCACTTATCAGGTGGTTCCGCTGCTTCGAATCGCCTGCCGGATTTAAAGACGGCCTTTATGGCGAAATCGGAAGATTTGTCCTGCAGAAGCACCATATCGGCCAGTTTGCCCGGGGCCAGCAGTCCCCGATCCCGTAAGCCCATTCTGGCAGCTGGCGCATAACTTGAAGCCAGTATGACATTTTCCAACGATAGCCCCTCTTTCATAGCCAATCGGATAATGTAGTCAACATGCCCCTTCGTTGCAAGTAAATCTGGCGGAACGTCATCGGTAATAAAACAGTACCGCCCGGAAAAATCATGCGTCTCAAGATACTCGATAATATCCTTACTTATTGATTTTTCCTGCAGTTCGACAAACATACCGTTAGCTAAACGGGCTTTCATGCCCTCAAGGTCCTGCAGGCAATGGTCAGAGTCAATGCCCAGATAGAGCAGTTTTGCCAATTCCAGTCCCCGTACAGTCGGACAGTGGCCTTCGATCGCAGCAAGGGGCAAGTTGTTCTGCATATATTGAATAAGGTTGAAACTCTTTGACTCCAGGTTCCCGGCAATAAGCCGGTCAAAATTTGCAGTCAGTTCGCTGAAGTTCATGACTTCGCCAAGGCAGATGATTTTTTTAAAGCGGCGAAAAAGTTCCTTAGCTTCCGCAACATCAATAGAGCCTCCGGTAGTCTCCATCCTGCTGTGAGTCGAAGGAACTGAGCTTGGGAGTCCGTAGAAAATATCTGCAGATGTATGCTCCGAAGCGGTAATCATTGCCGCAATTCCTTCCATCCCGAATACATTGGCAATTTCATGCGGTTCGGAAACTATAGTTGTCACCCCGTGCTGAAGAACTGCATCGGCAAATACCGCAGGGGTGCAAAGAGAACTTTCAATATGGAGATGAATGTCGATAAGACCGGGAATAAGAGGACGTTCTTCACAATCGAATATCTCATCAGCGGTAATCCCGACGGAACAGGCATCGCCAACAAAAAGTATTTTTCCCCCAAGAACTGCAATATCGGTTATCATCCAGCACTTCAGAAAAATATTGTAGTGAGAAGCCCTTGTGAATAGTGTATCAGCTTGCATTGCTCCTCCAGAATCAGCGTGCTGCAACCGAATCGCGTTCAATCAGTGTGCCTGAGATGATGATTTTTTGCGGAGCAGTGTTTCCATCAACTGCATCGAGCAGCAGGTTGGCGGCACTGAGTCCTGCCTGATGCATATTGAGATCTATCGTAGTTATTGATGGAGTTGCCAGCATTGCATGAAGCGAGTTGTTACGCCCGATAACAGAAATATCATCAGGTACGGTATGCCCGCTCTCCTGTACAGCCTTGATCGCCGCAGCGGCCATGATATCAGACATGCAGCAGATTGCGGTTGTCTCCGGTTTGGAATTCAGAACCTCTTTTACTGCAGAATAAGCCCGCACAGCATCATATTCGCCATAGATAATTGAGTTTTCATCGTATTCGATTCCTGCAGTTGTAATGTACGCCTTGTAGTCGTTTTTCAGGAACCGGGCGTGTACGCCGGCGTGGCGGCCGAGCAGCAGAACTATATTCCGATGCCCTTTAGACACCAGGAAGGGTATTCCGCTTGCTGTTTCCAGACCTTCAATCAGAACCTGATGGATTCTTTCCGGAACTGAAGGGATGTTGAGGGTGACAAACGGACGTCCCGTTTTTTGTATTTCCGTAATGTTTTTACGAATCTGCTCCATGGTACAGAATCCAGTACTGAACAGGATGTATCCGTCACAGCCGGCACTCTTCTCCAGCTGCTCCTTGACAATTTCTATTGAAGATTTAGCTGATGAGGGGAAAAAAAGCATGCTGTAGCCAAAGGTTGAGAGGCGGGTCTGAATGCCGGAAAGCAGCGTGTTGGTATAGTCATTCTGAAATAGCGGTAGCATGGTAGGTATAATTATTCCTATTATACGCGATTCCTGGGTGGCCAGACTGCTGGCAAACACATTTTTGTGATAATTAAGCGCAAGGACCGCTTCATCAATAAGCGATTTTGTCTTTGCGCCGACCCGGGTGGAGTTTTTATCATTCAGATAGATAGATACTGATGCAGGTGATATACCGACATATTTAGCTATCTCTTTAATACTGCTCATCGTCCCTTCATCCCTTCATCCCCTCATCCAAACAAAAAGTATTGTTTGTAGAATGCGAGAGCTGCTGTACTCGATGAAAGCCGGCAGAGGGCGATTCCCTATGCCAGATTTTTCCTTGTGTCGATTATCCTGCAGCGCCAAATAAATATTGATTAAACGGTTAACATATTTTTTGCATAAATTAGAGTATCTGTCAAGCTTTTATTAGAGTGGTTCTTGACAGGTTTGCTGTTCAGCATGAATTTCATTTATTTCTTCCTATCGGGGCTGTTTTTTCTTGACAACTAACAGGTAACATGGTTTTATTATGTTAAACGCTTAACTAATAAAAATTGTTACCGCTTTCTGGACAAGGAGGAATTATGAAAAAAAGAGTAATGCTTTTTCTGGTAGTGCTGCTGACCTTCAGTATGGTACTCAGCGCTCAGGGCGCCAAGGAGTCTTCATCTCCATCAACTGATGCTGCAAATCCCTACGAGGGACAGACCCTGAATTTATCCTGGTGGGGATATAACATGGACTTGCTTGACAAGAATGTGGTGAAACCTTTTGAGGATGCATATGGAGTAAAAGTAGTATCCGAAACAGGTAACAATGCCGACAGACTCACCAAAATGGTTGCCCGCAAAGACAATCCAATTATTGATGTAGCCTTTTTTGCAGGAGCATGGGCTTACAAAGCTATGCAGGAGGGAGTGATTAAACCATACGATCCGGCAAAGCTGACCAACCTTTCAGCCCTCATGGAGCAGGCGCGTGATCCTCTCGGCGGTAATTACGCTGTTGGATATACCATCCAGCACCTGGGGTTGTTTTACCGGCCTGACAAAGTTGACAAGATAACCTCATGGAGAGATCTTTCCCGGGAGGATCTCAAGGGCTATCTCAGTATTCCGGGGATAACCACAACCTACGGACCATCAATTATTTATATGTTGTCGAAGGCCTGGGGCGGAGACTATGAGGATACGGAAATCGGCTGGAAGAAAATCGAGGAGATTGCACCAAACCTGGTTACCGTCTACAATGTTTCGTCTCAGCTTAATACGCTGATTGCTCAGGAAGAGGTTTATGTTGCACCGTATACAAGCTTCTCGTGGGGTAATATCATGAATTCCGGCCTGGAAGTTGCTAATGTAATTCCCGAAGAGGGACTTGTCGGCTCGTTCAGCGTTGTAAGCGTCGGGGCAGGAACCGAAAAGGAAGATCTTGTTCATCTCTTTATTGACCACTTGCTGTCTTATGATGTGCAAATGGCTGAGGCGATGGATATGGTTGATTCACCGGCAAGAACTGATATCGTGCTGCCGCCGGAAATTGGTGACAACCTGACCTACGGGGAAGAATTGATTTCAGAGCTTCACTTTTTCAGCGAGAAAGAGATGGCAAATAATCAGAAAGAGTGGATTACCCGGTGGAATGCCATTTTTTCCAACTAGGCTGTTTCCCCAAACAGGATAGTATGCAGAGATTGTACTTACGGCGGAATAGATGATGAGAAGAGCTGGTATATAGCATCTGCTTTATCGAGATTGCCGATTATTGTCTGGACTGACTAGAGGTGCTTATGAATACGCTCTATCGAAAACGCGCACTGCTTCTTCTTCTGGGTCCCGGCGGTGCGTTTCTCCTTTTTTTCTTTCTCTCTCCGCTGGTCTTTGTCCTCGCGGAGAGCTTCAGGGACGGAGCCGGCGGGGTGACTCTGATGCGCTACGGGGAGGTGCTGCAGAACCGGCAGTTCAGACTGGTCTTTGTCCGAACTCTGAAAATGGCCCTGATTGTAACTCCGCTCGCCGTGCTCTTCGGGTATCCTGCAGCCTATCTCATGACTAAGCTGGCACCCGGCAAAAAGTCAATCCTCATGTCGTTGGTAATTCTGCCCCTTATGACGAGTCCGGTTGCACGTACATTTGCTTGGATAGTCATTTTGGGGAAGTTCGGGATTGTCAATCATACACTGCAGGTGCTGCATCTGACGCAGGAGCCAGTTCGGCTGATGTATACCGAAGGAGCAATTATTGTCGGACTGCTGCAGCTTTTTATGCCAATAATGGTCCTCACGCTCGCCAGTGCATTGGAAAATGTTCAGGAAGAGGTCGAAGAAGCAGCCCTGAGTCTGGGATCCAGTCGAATCGGTACATTTTTCAGGATCATTCTCCCGCTCTCCTTCGAAGGTCTCATTATGGGAGTAACCCTTGTTTTTACCGGCTGCATTACCGCATATGTAACCCCGGCTATCCTTGGTGGGGCAAGAGTACTGACCCTGGCAACGCTCATGAGGCAGGAGGCTCTGGTCCTCATGAACTGGGAAGCCGCAACGGTGATAGCCGTTATCATGATCGGAACAACGTTGATTCTCTATAATGGACTGAGACTGTTCAAACCCGGGAATATGACATGAAAAAATCAAAATTGCTAATAATCATCACAGCAGTCATGTTCTTCTTTCTGCTGGGTCCCTTCGTGATTATCATCATGTCATCATTCAGCGGTGATGCTATAATGAAATTTCCGCCGCGGGGATTCTCTCTGCAGTGGTACCGGAAAGTACTGAATATCGAGATGTTCCGTACAACTTTCTGGGTAAGTCTGAAAATCGGCCTGGCGGCAACCCTTACGGCGCTGCTGCTGGGCGTTCCGATAGCCTATGCCAATGTACGATACCGATATGCAGGGAAAAGCCTGGTCGAACTGATATTTTCTTCTCCGGCCATCGTGCCCGGACTGGTTATAGGTTTTTCTCTGCTCAGGTTTTTTATTTATGTGACCCAGATACCGATTATCATAGGACTCTATCTCGGACATACGGCAATCCTGTTTCCCTATACGGTTCGGGTAGTATCGGCAAGTCTCAGGAACTTCGATATGGGAGTGGAGGAGGCGGCGGTCAGTCTGGGATCCAGCCCACTGCACGCATTCTTTGCCGTCGTCTTCCCCAACATCAAATCAGGAATTGCCGCTGCCTTTATTCTGGCATTTATTACTTCCTTCAATAATGTGCCCATCTCCCTCTTCCTTACCGGTCCGGGAGTGGCGACGCTGCCTATCCAGATGCTGATTTATATGGAGTATTACTATGATCCCACGATATCGGCATTGTCCAGCATTATTATTGTACTGACTGTTCTGGTAGTGCAGGGGGCGGAGAGGCTGCTGGGTATATCTAAATATATGTGATCAAGGAGATTATGGGAATGTCATATATTGAACTGACAGAAATTGATGCCGGGTATACCAAAGGTCTCCCGATTCTGAAGGACTTTCATCTCAAGGTGGAACAGGGAGAACTTGTCTCTTTGCTTGGCCCCAGCGGCTGTGGTAAAACTACTACCCTGCGAACAATTGCCGGCTTTATTATGGCGGAGAAGGGGAAAGTTGTGGTCGGCGGCAAAGACTACACCCGGCTGCCCCCCAACAAGCGCAACGTGGGGCTGGTATTTCAGAATTATGCGCTGTTTCCTCATTTGAATGTGTTTGATAATGTTGCCTATGGCTTGCGGCGGAGAAAGGTGCCTAAAAGTGATATTCCCAAAAAGGTCGGGGAGGTGCTGAAGCTTGTTTCTTTGTCAGGTTACGAAAAGCGACTGCCGGCCCAGCTTTCCGGCGGACAGCGGCAGCGGGTTGCTCTGGCCCGATCCATAGTCATACAGCCTGATCTGCTGCTGCTCGATGAGCCGCTGAGCAATCTCGATGCAAAGCTGCGGGAGGAGATGCGGGCTGAGCTGAGCCGACTGCAGCATCAGATCGGAATAACCATGATCTATGTAACGCACGACCAGATAGAAGCACTCAGTCTCTCTTCCCGGATTGTTGTTATGAATGAAGGCAATATTGAACAGATCGGTCCACCTGAGGATATCTATGAGCGTCCGGCAACTCCGTTTGTAGCCCGTTTTGTGGGATTTGACAATCACATTAAAGGTACCCTCAGCAGCAGATCCGAAGGAAAAACTGTGGTAGTTATACAGGGAAGGAAACTGGTCAGCACCAGGGCTCTTTCGGCTTCGGTAAAGGCGCTTAACCCCGGTGATCCGGTTGAAGTTTTCTTTCGTCCGGATGATACCGTTCTCGATGATTCGGAATTGGCCAATACTCTGCCGGCGGCAATTAACTTCACAAACTATCAGGGATACACAACCGGATACTCTCTTAATACCGGCGGTACGTCTATCCGGGCTGTCGTTCCCGGAAAACCCTGCAAAGATACCGGCAGGCTCTTTGTTTCGATTGCCCCTGATAAACTGATCGTGGAAAAGTGCTGAGATCCGGGAAAAGCAGATTGCCCGACAGAAACAGATTGCCCAACGGAAATGACAGAAGGAGACCCAGTAACTATGAACACCAGCCAAGAAGTATTGAAACATATCCGATGCAGAGTTGGAGATGTTGCCCCCTATGTAATCATACCCGGAGATCCGGGTCGGGTTAAGCGGATTGTCGAACAGATGGATGATGCAAAATTTATTGCGGAAAACCGGGAATATATTGTGTATACCGGTTCTTACCGAGGTGTTCCTATTACTGTCTGCTCCTCCGGCATCGGCGGACCGGCAGCATCGATAGCATTTGAGGAGCTGATTAAGCTCGGTGCAAAAGTCTTTATCCGGGTCGGCTCGGCGGGAGGCAGGCAGAAGACAACTCCTATCGGAACTCCTGTCGTAATTCAGGCATCCTACCGGGGAGAGGGTACCTCCCTGGCCTATCTGCCGATTGCTTTTCCGGCAGTAGCTGATCTGGATGTCACGAACGCCCTGGTGCAGGCTCTGAAAGAGGCCGATGAAGATTATCAGGTCGGGATCGGTTTTACCCGGGATGCGTATTATGCCCAGGATCAGCAGCTGAATATTCTGCTGACCGAAACAGGAGTCAAGGCGGCAGAACAGGAGGCCGCAGTTCTGTTTATTGTAGGCAGTGTCCGGGGGGTGAAAACCGGAGCAATAGTATCTACTGATTCAAACATCTGGTTGGATACACAGCCTACGCTGGCTGAAAAAGAGGTACTCTTCCATATCGGGGAGAAGAAAGCAATCCGAGCAGCGCTTGATGGTGCGCTGATTCTCTACCGGCAGCGGGCTCATGAATTCTGAGACAGCTTTTCATCATTACGATAAAGGCAGTTCGGCATCTTCACCGGCAGACGGAAGTCGTCAGAAAAGTCCGCAGCTTGCCGATCTCGAACGGCTTCATGATCGGGTGCGGGAACTTTGCCGGATAGTTGCCCCCTCCGGCGCAGAGGGG
Source organism: Spirochaetia bacterium (assembly GCA_016784705.1). Classification (GTDB taxonomy): domain Bacteria; phylum Spirochaetota; class Spirochaetia; order JABMQR01; family JABMQR01; genus JABMQR01. Next base: position 14,637 of record JADHUD010000016.1, read on the forward strand.
TCTATGCTAGCATTGCTAGAGGCCTATTCGGCTGATAATGCTGGTTTCGGCTGCAGGCTTATACGGTTGGAAAAAGGCGATATCTGCAATCTGCTGCTGCGGATTTCAGGCACATCGGACAGCGAACCCTTTTTGATCTCAGCCCACCTCGATACCGTTCCGCTTCCTCAGGGAGTCGCTTCGGTTGAGCTTCATGAGAATGATGGAATACTCCGCAGTAACGGAAGCACAATACTCGGGGGAGATGATCGGGCCGGCGTAGCTCTGGCAATGGAGATGGCCGATCTGGCGCTTGCTCACCCCGAACGGCACGGTGGTCTGGAAGTGCTGTTCACTGTCCGGGAAGAGGTTGGCTGTGCGGGTTCGGCGATCCTGCGGAAAGCCGATTTTCTTGCCGCTTACGGCTTCAACCTGGATGGAGAATCCGAACCGGGATCAGCTATTATCCGGGCACCCCGCAAAGCCCTCTTTACCTGTCGGATAACCGGCAGAACGGCTCATGCTGCCCTTGCACCCGAGGAGGGAGTTCATGCCCTGGTTATCGCCGGCAGCATTCTGACATCGCTGCCCATGGGAAAGGTAGATGCTGATACGACCGTCAATATTGGAGCAGTGTCAGGCGGCGGCTCAACAAATATCGTGCCTGATTCGGCCCTGCTTATGGGGGAAATGCGAAGCTTTTCTGAGTCATCATTTCGAAAGGTTCAACAGGAAATAGATGATAGGTGTGAAGCGGCAGCTGCTGCACGGGGAGGGAAGGTGGTTGTGCAATGGGAGGATGTATATCCCGGGTATACCCTCGATAATGAGAGTCCCGTGGTGCGTGCGTTCTCATCAGCCTGCCGACGGCTGAATCTGGAACCAAAGCTGCTTTCTTCCCGGGGGGGCGGTGATACCAATAATCTCAATTCAATAGGTATCGAAAATATCGTGTTCGGGATAGGTATGCATAACATTCACTCGACCGAGGAGTATCTCGTATTCGATGAACTCGATACTGCGGCGGCTCTGCTTGAGGCGCTCATATTTTTACCGCATGAGTAAAGCCTTCAGCTATTTTTGCGGTAATGCGGGTGCAGGATGCCTGGATTTCTTCCCTGTCAAGGGTCTTCAGTTCCCTTTTTTTCAACATGAACTTACCTGCTGCCAGCACACTCTCAATATTATCGCTGCCTGCACAGTAAACGAGGGCAGCGTATGGATCGTATATCGGAAACATCGATGGTGAGTCGGTGGAGACGATAACAATATCTGCCTGTTTGCCTTTCTCCAGAGAGCCTATGTGCTGTTCCAGGTGAAGTGCCTCGGCTCCTCCAATGGTGGCCATTGCAAGGACCTCTGCCGGTTTCATGACAGTGGGATCGCCAAGGCGGATCTTCTGCATTTTAGCAGCAATATTTAGCTGACTGACGATGTCCATTCTGTTGCCGCTCATCGGACCGTCAGTTCCCAAGCCGATTCTTGCTCCTTCTCGGTAAAACTCATAGGCAGGTGCTGTTCCTTTTCCGCTTTTGCTGTTGGCGCTTGGATTATGAGCAATGCCGGTCTCTCTTTTTATCATCAGCGCGCGGTCTTCATCGTTTGCAAAAATACAGTGAGCCATTGTCGCCCGGCGGCTGAGCATTCCCAGTGAGTCGTAGTAGGGGATCGGCCTGAGGCCGGTTTGTTTTACAATCAGTTCTTCCTCAAACGGCATTTCTGCCAGATGGCTCTGGATGGGAATATCCAGCTCTTGTGCAAGCCTGACGGTTTCCCGCAGTTCTGCGGTGGTCAGTGAGTAGGGAGCATGCGGTCCTGCTGCCGGGATAATCCTGGACTGATCGGACTACTCTGCCGAGAGTTCTGTCAGACGGGCTGCTCCGTCGGTAAAAGTCTGAGCATCCGGGACGGGAGCTGATGATAGTGCTTGAGCGAGCACTCCGCGGATTCCGGACTCATCAACCGCCCTGGCCGTCATGGCCTGGAAATAATACATATCAGCAATGGTGGTTGTCCCTCCGCTTATCATCTCGGTAAGGCAATGGCGTGATGCCTGATAGACCAGTTCCGGGGTGACAAAGTGCTTTTCGAGGGGAAAGATGAATTTCTGCAGCCGCTGCGGCATGTCATCACCCAGGGTACGGAAAAGCGACATGCCTATATGGGTATGGGTATTGATTAATCCCGGAATGATGATTTTTCCGCTGGCGTCAATGATTTCAGCAGGTTTTGCTGCGGTCAGCAGGGCAGGATTGAATTGTTCCACAGCAATCAGCAGGCCGTTGCTGATGAGAATGATCCCGTCATCAATCAACCTTCGCGATGCATCCATGGTAAGGATGGTTCCGTGGATGATAGCGATATCTATTCTTTGAAGCTTGATTGTTCCGGCAGCAGATGCGGCAATATGCTTTGAGTTCATATCGGCCTGCAGGTTATTGAAGGTGCATAGTACATAACTATCTGCCTTTTTCGGATGCAATTGGGTATCCAATTGGGTGTCCGGCAAAAAAAAGTGTCTGAAACCGTATTGTGACATATTATTATTTATTTGTCAGTATCCAGTCTGACACCTTTTTGGCTCTTGACATCCTCCATGGATGTGTATATGCATACATACTAAATTTCCTGAAAGAATACAGTAGGCACCAATTCCCATGATTACAACATGAAGTCGTTGATTTAGCGGCTTTTTCTTCATCTTCACCAATGATCCGCAAATAAGTGCTGCAGATATTCTGTACTGCTACAGAACCAAGGATGTGGACGAGAAGCTGTTCTACCAGCTGAAAATCTATCTTGATGTAAAAAGGCTCAAGTGTTACTGGATAGTCAGCATCTGCCATTGGATAAAGCTGCAACTGCCTCGGGTTTACCCCATCAAAAATAGCAGACTCTACCCCAGTGCCAGGGACAATTCTCAAGTTTGGAGGTGAGTGTGTTGAGTAAACTGCTTTGGGGAAAGAAATAAAAGAAAGTGAAATTTACGTTGGCTGAAAATGGTTCAGTGTATGGGAAGACGACAAAAAAGAAAATAATACAAAATAGATTAAACTGGCCTCTTTCACAGATTTAGTTACTTAAATTCACAAACAGAGCAATATAAAGAACAAATCTACCTATATATATTTTCTTATAATTTTTTTTATCTATTATTATTTTCTTTTTTCTTGACAGAAGAAAAAAACCGATGTTAGAATGCTTTTAGAAAACAAAAAGAAAAAAATAATATCTAAGAGGGAATAATGTTCAGCAATTCTTTGAAAGGGAAATCAAGCCCAGTCTTATCGATAGCCAGGCTGAAATCAGTATTGAATGGCCCAATAGTCGGCCTCGTAGCTATAGTGCTGCTATTTACAATTGCTACTCCCAATTTCTTAACGTTCAAGAATTTTATCAATATCCTGAACCAGATCTCTATCTGGGGAATTTTGTCTATCGGGATGACTTTTGTCATCATAACCGGGGGTATAGACCTATCTGTCGGCTGTGTTTTGGGACTTTCATCTATGGTGCTGGGCTATCTGGGAAACAGGGTCGGCCTCCCGATGCCGATTGCCATAATACTTGCCCTCTTTGTCGGTACAATAGCCGGATCCGTCAATGGTCTCCTGGTGACGAAAACAAAACTGCCTCCCTTTATAGCCACTCTATCGATGTTTTATATTGCAAGAGGCCTGGCAAATGTCATAACCGGCGGAGAACAGATTCTCGGCTATCCTGACTGGTTCATGATGCTCTCCTACAAAAAGTATCTGAATTTATTTACCATAACAAGCTTGGTGTTTCTGCTGCTTATAGCTGTAGGCGGTTTCTTTCTGGCAAAAACAAGGCATGGAAGAAACATCTATGCAGTAGGCGGAAATATGGAAGTAGCACGACTGTCAGGCATCAATGTCTCAAAATACACCATGCTGGTCTATGTTATTTCCGGAACTATGTCAGCTATAGCCGGCATCCTGATTGCTTCACGAGTCAATGCTTCCGAACCATATCAGGGGAATACATATGAAATGTATGCAATCGCAATAGCCGTTATCGGCGGAGCCAGCTTGAGCGGCGGGGAAGGATCGATGGCCGGTACCCTCATTGGTGCGTTCATCATTGCCATCCTCAACAATGGATTGAATCTGAACGGCATCTCCCCATTCATTCAGACAATTCTTATCGGCGTAATAATTGTTTTCGCTGTTGGACTTGATATGTTAAGTAGAAGAAAACATGGAGCAGCAAGCGCTGCAGGCATTTCCGGCTGAAAAGCGGGAAAACTGTGTTACAAAGAGACAGAATACTGTTACATGCGTTTCAAACGGCACATGAGT
>JADHUD010000017.1 GCA_016784705.1 Spirochaetia bacterium
ATTCGAGCGTGTGCTGACGGCATAAGGCACTAAGGCTATTGGTTCCCACTCCCATAGCTCATTGCCGATTCTATTTGTATATGCATACAGCATAAATGTATCTGTGTTATAATCAGTGATCATAAAATCAGACCCGATTGCACTTAATGAAGTGTTCCAGTAACCGGTTTTTTTATTCTGGTCTGAATCAATAAATACATAGTAATTATATGCATCCAAATCAACGGGACCTGCAAAGTCCATACGCATGAACATACTTATATTATCCGGATCATTAGCCATCCAGAGATCTATAATGTCAACACCGGCAGTAGCACAGTCTTCTGTCTCATTCGGGGTGTATACTCCCTTGCTCCAGATTAATGCATCATCAAGTTTTTCAACACCTTCCTGAATTCCGCCATTGACAATCCAGTCAGTAAGATAACCGTCAACCGTAATTGAAGCATCTCCCACATAATCCAGAGCCAGCACGGTGAATCCGCCTGTTCTGTCAGCTTCCGCATTGATTTTTGGTGCCCAATAATATCTGTTCCGCACCTCATCGCCGGGCCAGTAAAAACCTTCAAACAGCAGCAGGTCTATATCATTTTCAATTTGCTTACCCCAGGTACCAAGATATGGAGTTCCGTCTTCCTGTTTCTGGTTTGGATCAAAATAGACAAGGGTTCTGTTCAGCAGAATCAGTTTATCCGGATACCAATTCCTCAGCTGTTCTATAAATTTCTGCCCTCCATCAGCAACCCATTCAAAATAGAAAGGGAACCCCCATCCCAAAGGATTTACTATATCCATGGTATCAAGGAACACTCCATCACACTGGTATAGCGAAAACATTTCATCCAAACCGACAAAACCGTCCTGTTCTTTTTCACCATTTTTCAATACGGTTTGATAATCAGGATTTCCCGGATCGGCATAACAGCCTAGATATTGCCAGTTCCTGTCCGGCAGGCCGTCTTTATCGCGGTCATCAAGATAATATGATGGATATCCGTTATTCTGGTACACTTTCTCTTTATTTTCATAATCCCAATAGACAGGACCTTTTTCGTCACCAGTTTCCAGAGGCTGCTGATGATCTTTGTCGGTTTGAATATCTTCACCGACAGACAGGTATCCAATGACGAGGACATCATCTTCAGTACCTGAGATCCCATCATGCCCTTTGCGTAAGGAGATGATATGTTCAGGGTTGATATCATTATTGGTCAAATGCAGAAGAACCATGCCGAAATCTTTTGCTGTATTAAGATAACTTGTATTCAGCTGAATTTCGTTCCAGTTGCCGAAGAACCAGAGATAATTTATACCATCAGTTATCTTTTTTCTCATCTGCTCACGTACTGACAGTTCTTCAGGAATAGCGGGAAAGCCGGTCTGTTCGGAGTCTGCCTTTACACCGGTTGGGTTCTGTATGGAAGTATATTCTGTTTCAGCAGCAATTCCGGACTTCGTAGAGCACCCCGGGAGTACAAGAAAAAAGAGATACAGCATTATAAGAAAATAGTTTTTGCGCACTAATATATCCTTGTATGAAGCATGTCTGCACCTGTTGTCAGAACCCTTCTTACGACATAATACTACATCTATTATGCATTGGACAGTTCACTGCATTGGGTTAACGCTATTATTGTGTTATGGACAGCTGGTTGTAAGAATACTAAAATTATTCTAAAGTAAATCTACTTATTACCCAAAGTTCCCGGGAGCAATTGAAGTGCATTCCTGGCTCCGCATTCCTGGCCTTTTATTACTGCTTCACGTATTGAACCGCCGGAAGCAAGAATTGATGCCATTCCGGCGGTAAAAGCATCTCCTGACCCTATAGTATTAACCGGTACAACTTTCTGAACGGGAAGAGCAGAAACTTGATTCTTCTCAATAAAGAGTGTTGGATTTGCACCTGAAGTGATTACAGAAATAGTATTGAATTTTCTATTGATAATTTTCATCTGCTCTATTACAAAGTCTTTATACTCTGGATGAATTGTATGCTCTCCCTGTTCAGCATCCGGATAAAAGGTGCGTAAAAATTCCGAAAAATTTGGCTTAATAATATCGGGTTTATACTCCAGTGAATTTAATAAATCAGCACCCTTAATATCCAGAATTACAAATTTTCCCTGGTTTTTTGCACTATAGACCATTTGCGGTATAACAGATTCGGGATATCCGGGGGCTTTTGTTCCGGCTATAATAACTGCATCGAAATGAGGAAGAGCTCCCTCATAAGCCGCCAGCATTTTTTCATAGGTAGATTCTAAAACGGCTTCAGGTTCTTCAACAATCTCAGTAGTTGTGTGATTGCGGGAGTTCAGCAGGGTATAGCAGGTTCGGATTTCGCTGCCCGATTCAACCCAGAGAAATGGTATTTTATCAATTTCAATTAATGACAGAAAATAGTCTGAAAGGCTGCCGCCTAAATGGGTCAGGTGCCTGACTTGTTCTCCCAGCTGCATGAGGATGCGGGCTGTATTAACGCCCTTTCCGGCTAAATTAAGATGATAATTACTGCTGCGGTTTACCTCATTTTCCAGCAAATCTGAGAGTACGATAGTTTTCTGGAAAGTCGGATTCAAGCAGACAACAAGGAAACGTGCTTTACTCATATTTTAATCCTCCACGACGAGATCAAGGACAATTTTGTTATGTTTTGGAATGAGCCTGCGGTATGCTACACCGGCCTGATCCAGCATCATTTTTGAAGCTTTAACGATATCTGTTTGTGCATATTTGTCAGAGAGATAGATGATCTCCTCTATTCCTGACTGTATAATGGCTTTTGCACACTCATTACAGGGGAACAGGGCAATGTAGATTGATGCTCCTTTCAAATCCCGTGAGATGCTGTTGAGGATTGCGTTCAGCTCGGCATGACAGACAAAGGGGTATTTGGTGTCGAGGAAGTTTCCCTCTCTGGCCCAGGGGAGAATATTGTCATCGCAGCCCTTCGGGAATCCATTATAACCGACTCCTACAATCTTTTTGTCCTTATTCACAATACAGGCACCTACCTGGGTGGATGGATCTTTGGAGCGCTGTGCTGAGAGAAGCGCTGCACCCATGAAGTATTCGTCCCAGCCTATGTAATCTTGTCGTTTTCCCATGTAAAATCTCTCCCAAATAGTGATGTTATTAGAATGATTCCTAGAAACGCCTTTTGTTTTCCTCTCCGGGAGTTGGCAGCAGCCCGGTTTCCCAGATCAAATTATCAATTCCCATTAATCCTATACTTGTATGATGACCATCTTCCCAGGAATAAGAATCTATTACTGTTCCCAGATAATTGAGAAATACTGAATCACTTTTCCCTAACCCAAAGGTGTTATCGGGAGAGCTGTTGAGAATTACGTTCTCATTCATATCCAAGCATGGATCGTATTCGTCTGGAAACAATACTATATACTCACCAGGCTGAATAATCAGATCAGAGGGTAGGTGTAACCCGGGAGATCCACTTTCGTCTAATACTGATATTCCCTTGCCGGAGATTGGATTGCTGCCATAGTTATAGAGTTCTATATAGTCATGCGGGCAATAGGAGCACTCTTTTGTTTGGATTTCGTTCAATCGTAAAGTTGGTTTTATCTCCGGTACTGGATATGGCTTGTTTTTACTCCCGGGTGTTGGAATCAGAGAATCGTACAATTCTATACTTCCATCAGGGAAATAACCCCAGGAATTAGCTGCACCGCCCCATCCCAGTATGTCAACAAGGATTTCCTGAAAATTGTTATTGTACATTAAACGTACTTCATCTCCTGCATTTAATCCGAAATTATGCGATTCGGTTGCATAGATAATAGGAACATCTGCAGGGAGCGAGATAGAAACAGAGGCTTGATCCGGGATTATGACCAGAAAACCTTTTGATTTAATAACAACTCCTTCCGGAATAGGAATGGCTTCAGAATAATCCTGTTTACTATCTAATATATACCATCCTTTGGGAAACTGTACTGCAAACGGAGCTGTGTTATATATTTCAATAAAATCAAAAACACCGGCGGAGCGGACTTCATTAATTTTCAACATAGTTATTTCAAATTTGGGGATTTCCTGCTCTGTAATTTGAGGTGTGTTGTTATCAGCATAAACATTGAAGAGTATACACGTTGTAAGAAGCACGTAAAAAATACATTTTTTCATCAAATTATATCCTATTACTCCAATTCAAAAAGTTCAATGTTATCAATATAAAAAGTGATTCCTGGAGGTAGTTTTCCTGCTCTAAACTGTAGTCGGGCATTCGGATCGGATTCAGCTGTCATAGTAAATACAGTTTTGTATGTTTGCCAATCATATGAAGGAGCAGCTTCTATTTGTGCATAACTTTTATAATCAGAGGTTGATTTGAATAGATATACAAGTACTGTATTGTTGAGATCAAATTGCTGATTACATTTGATCCTGAAGGATAGTTCATAACTTATACCGGTTTCAAGGTTTATTTCATCGTGAACAAATGCAACAATATCAGATTCATTGTTACTCTGCTGATAGTTTGCTTCTATTTGTACTCTTCCGACATAATTTTCTTCTTCTTCAATTTCTATTATTTCCTGAATGGAAACATCGCTACTCCAACGCAGGTTCCAGTCTGCTGAGAATTTATCAAAAGATCCATTCGTAACAATATTTTCTCCGGTTGGTATATATTCTGTGTTTAATTCCTCAAGATACTGAGCTATATATGCAGGGCGCTTGGCAGCGAATTCCCGTAATATATCAACTTGATAATACCAGCGGTTGATAGAGGTGTCTTTTTTATCACCTGAAGAGGGCCTCATATAAGAAGGGTATTCCGGGAGCCATCTGGTTATTTGACGGGGAACATGGGGCTCAATATTTTTTGCCAGCATATCAATAATAGAAATAAGTCTTTTTGTTCCAAGTAAAGCATTGGGATTGACAATTACCCCATCCTCAGCGCCTACTAATTCTTCATACCGTTGGATAAACTGCTCTTTAAATTTCTGGTTGAGCATTAAACTATTAAATATCTGTACGATTTGCCTGATACTGGTTGATGTCAGTAAGCGGTTAATCGAGTTGTAATCCGGTCTGCCGATAACTTTTTCATCATAGGGATTGTTTCTGGACCAGAATTCTTCTGTATCATAGGATGCGTCGGTGTCATAGATTATCAATCGCCAAACTGAATCCTGCTCCCAGGATTTCCATGCTTTTACATTGTTTGAGGGCCAGTCTCCATTATTGATAAATGTTTCTACGATGATATAATTAATAAAGGAATCAATATCGATATATTCTCCTACCTGATCATAGTATCTGTCGAGATACAAATTAGATTTTGTAATAAAATTGAACATTTCAATATACGTGTGATTCGTTCCGCTGCGTGCATCAGGTTCAGAGGTACCAAAGATCAGGTCTACCTGATCCGGATCTACCAAATAGGTGTCTTCAATCATTTCCTCATTTATTTTTTCCCGAATATTACTAATACCCCAGAACTGACCATTAATAAAGAGGAGCGCCTGTTGATAGTCCTGAGCGTCGAGACCCAGCGGTTTCACAAGTTCGCTGGTAACCAGATCTCGCATGAGCGCACGCGGGAAATCCGAGGCACCTGTTCTGAGTAATAACGAATAAATCATACTGGAATTATTGTGGAAAAAGAGGTTTTCGATATCTCTGTCCCGTGAAATAATTGCCAGTGATTTGTTGGGAAATTCACGCGTGGCTGAACCGAATATCCGCAACTGGCAAGTGATATCAATATCAGGCTTTTGTTTTGAAGAATCTGTGAAGTAGGCGAAACGTACAGGAATTTCCCAGTCATCCTGGATGTAGTTCGGCTCTTCCGGATCCATGCCGGTAACATAAATTCCCCTTGTATCATCCCACAGGTTAGCTGGATCAGTTGTGAGAGAAATTACCGGTATGTTACTTTCTTCATTAATAAAATAGGTATAGGTTACTTCAGGCCCCGCTGCAAGATTTTTGTAAAATCTGGCTTTGATAATCGAGGTTTTTTCTAAAATAATATTTTCTTCATATAAAATCCCTGTTTTGTTAGATGGGTATTTCCATTCATATCGGTTTAGAGCCTGGTACTGTGTGTCAAATATTACACCATCGTTTATGGTATAGCGCAGCTCATATCCATTTGGAATAGACTTTGCGAATACTTCCAGTGTATCTTCAGAATTATAAAAACCACTATCTAATGACAGTTCCGGAATCGGAATAACCAGGGAGTTTGATTCTCCGGGAGTCGGATTAGTAAAATATTTCCAGGAAGGTAACCCATCACCAGAACGGCCTACAGAAGATTCTTCAGGTGGCGCCAAGGTTTCAAGAGTATCCTGAATTTGACATGCTGTAGAAGTAAGGTACAAAACTTCCAGAGCATTATCTATTGTGAAGTTTGTATGATATTGAGAGCTATTTCTACCGGTTCTCCGATCCTTTCCGGATAGGTATATTACTATATGCTCTCCGGGATCAAGGATATAGGTTGCTGAGAACATCCATTTTTTTAGATAGAGACGATCATCAGAGAGATACCAGCCTTTTAAATTCACCGATTCGGTACCTGTATTATACAACTCAACCCAATCAGAATAATCACCATCCTCATCTTCGAGGAGGTTCGTATTCCACCCGGCTAGTTCATTGATTACAATGCTTTTCCGGATAATCGGTTCAAGTTTTGCCGGAATATATTTTTCAATTTTTGAGAAATCTTCCATATTTTCACTCTGAAGATCCTCAGGTGCAGGTGCTCTGTAACCGGGAAAAAGGAAAATAAAAATAAGAATCAATAATAGGGCTTTAAATTCTTCAGATAATTTTTTTATAGGTATTAAACGGCAATAAATCATGGAAACAGTATAGAGGTGAATTTAAAAGTCGTCAAACTTCAAATTGAAATATCTTAAAAATAGCCGATCAACGATTTTTGTTGGAAGAACCAGGGGTAGGTGCTAAATTTTTTTCCCAGTAAAGGGTATCCGTACCCATTAATCCTATACTTGTATGATGCCCATCTTCCCAAGAAAGAGAATCTATTACGGTTCCCTGAAAGTATATAAATACAGAATCACTTTTCCCCAACCCAAAGGTGGTTTCAGAAGAGCTGTTGAGAATTATATTCTGACCTGAAAAAGTGATAGGATCAAATTCATTGGGAACCAATACACAATATTCTCCGGGGTCTAGGGTAAGTTCCTCAGGAAGTTCCATTACTGGAGAACCATTTCCATCTGTTACTGTTATATCTTTACAGGAAACAGTATCAGATCCATAGTTATACAACTCAATAAAATCATAGGAGAAAACAGAAGTTTCCTTAGTCTGAATCTCATTTATTCTTAAAGTTGGTATCTTTTTTACTGAATCAGGATATACCTGATTCGGAGCTCCCGGGGTAGGAACTAAATTGTCGTATAGTTCACTGCTTCCATCAGGTAGAAATCCCCATGAATTTGCCGCTCCTCCCCAGCCAAGTATATCTACCATGATTTCCCGGGAGTTTTTATTGTACATTAACCGGACTTCATCATTCGCCTTCAAACCAAACCCAAAAGAATCATAGGCATAAATCACGGGAATTCCCTCTGGAAAAGCTGCAGTAACAAACTCATTGTCGGGTATGATCAGTAAATAACTGTTCGATCCAATAATTGTATTAGCGGGTATGGGAAGCGCTTCATCATAATCAAGCTTACCATCCAGAAGATACCAGCCTTCAGGGAACATTACAGCATAAGGTGCAGTATTGTAAATTTCAATAAAATCAAAATCACCGGTAGATCGAATCTCGTTGATTTTCAGCATGGTAACAGTAAATTCAGGGGGTTCAGGAATTTTACCGGATTCTTCCTGAATCAGATCATCAGAATATGCTGCAATGTGAGTTATGATCAGTATAAATAACAATAAAAAATACTTTTTATGCATAGCTTATCCTGTTATTCCTGTTCCATGAGAGAAATATTATCTATATATAAAACGGTTCCAGGAGGAAGTTTTCCTATTCGGAACTGAAGGCGGGCATCGGCATCAGTAATATTGGACATAGTGAAATTTTTCTTTACAGTCTGCCATTCAATATCAGGAGTCAGCTCTAATTGTGTATAGAGTGTATAGTTGGGTGATGATTTGAATAAATATGCAAGAATAGTCTCTCTTTTCTGAATCGGTTGTCCGCATCGGATATCGAATGTCAGTTCATACTTTGATCCTCTTTTAAGTTCAATACCATCCTGCACAAATGCTATGATATCACTTTCATCATTTTGCGGTTTGTATGTTTCAGCGATAATAATTCTTCCAACAGCATTATCTGCTTCAAATATAATATCCTGAGCAGCAAGTTCTTGATCCCAACGCAAATTCCAGAAGGATTCATTCTGTTCGAATCCTCCATTCTCAACCAGATTAATTCCTGTAGTAGAACCTGCTGTATTCAGCTCTTTAAGAAACTGAGCAACAAAAGAGGGTCTTTGGGTTGCGAAATCTTTAAGCACACTTACTTGCTGATACCAGCGGTTGATAGAAGTATCGTTTTTATCACTTGCTGCGGATCGCATATAAGAAGGATATTCCGGGAGCCACCTGGTTAGCTGACGGGGAATGTAGGGTTCAATATTTGCTGAGAGGGTTTCAATTATTCCAAGCAGCCGCTTTGTGCCTAAAAGAGCATCAGGATTGATAATAACTCCATCACGGGCACCTATAAGCTCCTCATAGCGGTTTATAAAGGTCTCTTTAAAGCTCTGGTTGTGCATAAGATTTTGAAAAATCTGAACTATATGAATGCTAGTATCAAACTCAATAATCCGGCTTATCGAGTTGAAATCAGGCCGGCCTATTACCTTATTATCATAAGGGTTGGTACTGGACCAGAACTCAACCGTATCATAGGAGGCATCGGTATCATAGAGTATCCAACGCCATAGAGAACCGGTTTTCCATGATTTCCATGCTTTCACATTGTTTGCAGGCCAGTCACCGTTGTTGATAAATGTCTCGACAATAACATATTCGATGAAAGAATCAATATCTATATAATCCCCGGCCTGATTGTAATATTTATCAAGATAAAAATTGGACTTGGTCATAAATTCGAGCATTTTTGTATAGGAATCCACAGTCCCGTTCCGGGCATCTGATATATACGTTCCAAATATCATATCCAGTTTTGCAGGATTAATCTGATAGGTGTCTTCTATCATCTCTTCATTGATTTTTTCTCTTATATTGCTGATGCCCCAGAACTGTCCGTTTATAAACAAAAGGCTTTGCTGATAATCCTGTTTGTCAAGATTCAGCGGGGTGACCATTTCGCTGGTAACAATATCGCGCATTATAGCACGTGGAAAATCTGATGCACCGGTTCTTAGTAATAGAGAGTAGACTGTTTCTGAATTATTATCAAAGAATAGATTAGTGATTTCACGATCACGCGAAATAATCGCCAGAGATTTGTTTGGGAAAGCTCTGGTTGCTGAACCGAAGATCCGCAACTGGCAATTCACGTCTATATCCGGTTCCTGCCTGGAGGAGCTGGTGAAATAGGTAAACCGGGCAGGAATTTCCCACTCTTCCTGCAGGTAGTTCGGATTGTCCGGATCATTGCCTGTTACATAGATACCCGTTTCCGGACTCCAGAGATTAGCGGGATCTGTTGTTAATGATATTATTGGGATGCGGATATCTTCATTAATAAAGTACGTATAGACCACCTCCGGTCCTGCTGAAAGCCCTTTATAAAATCTGGCTTTCACTACGGAAGTTTTTCCGATTGATATAGGTTGTTTGTAGAGTTCGCCCGTTTTGTTTGACGGATATATCCATTCGCTGCGGTTCAGAGCCTGATCAAGCTCATCAATATCAATCCCATCATTTATGGTATATCTGAGCTCATATCCTTCCGGAATTTCATTGGGTGAAATTTTAAGCGGTTTATCAGAAGTGTAAAATCCACTTGCAAGAGAGAGGCCGGGGGTGGGAATTACCAGAGAGTTTGATTCTCCCGGTGTCGGTATATCAAACTGTACCCAACTGGAAATTCCATCTGCATATCTACCAATTGTAGTATTTGAGACGGGGGTTTGGGCTTCCAGGGTATCCTGGATTATGCGGTCGGAAGAGGTAAGAAACAGTGTCTCCTGAGCATTCTCAATAGTGAAATTTGTATGAAAGTTTGATTTTCCGCGTCCGGTTCTTTTGTCTTTTCCAGAGAGAAATATAATAAGATGCTCACCGGGGTTGAGTATTTTTGTAGCTGAAAACATCCATTTGTTTAAAATAGTACGATCATCTGAAAGATACCAGCCACGGATGTTTACCGGTTCAGGACTGGTATTATACAATTCTACCCAATCTGAATAGTCACTGTCCTCATCTTCAAGCAGATTTGTATTCCATCCGGCCAATTCATTGATTACAATTTTTTTCTGATAAACCGGTTCCTGCGCGGCTGGTATTGTAGTCTGATCGATGGGTTCAGGAATGTACGTTCCGCATCCGGAAATAATGATTATAAACAGCAGCAGGGTAATTACTAAAAAGGTTAAATTTTTAATAAGACTGTTAAATGTATTTTTCATGGTATTAGTATAGTTGTTTTTTCAATAATTCGTCAAACATCGTTTATCATAAAATTGGATGTCTTAAGACAAAAACCAGACATATATAGAGATAGTTTATACTGAATCAGAAACGATGATAATAGAAGCATCAAGACATCAAAATGTTGACATCAGAACATCTTGGCATTAAACTTTTTAAATGAGTATAAGAACAACAATAACTTTGGATGATGATGTCGCAATAATGCTACGCAGGCTTCATGAAAAAGAGAGAAAGCCCTTCAAGCAGGTCGTCAATGAGGTGCTGCGTCTGGGAATGATGGGAAAACAGCCGGGATTTGAAAAGCCAGCTCATTATGAAACGCCAATCCTGCATACTGGATCCTGCCTGTATCCCAATCTTGACTCAGTTGCCGATATTCTGGCGGCTGCTGATATACGATGGGAAAATCCGCTATCTCTCAGGAACAGCCTATAATTATAAAAGTTGGCATAGCTTGGAGATTGGTAACCCAAACTCCTGAGCTAAATTCGGTACCCCAAATTTAGCCGCTCCCTTTCAGGAACAGCCATTAATTAACAAATAATTAGCAACGTGGAGTTTAGTACACTAAACTCCTGAGATAAATTCGGTAAACCGAAAAAGCAGTAGCGTGGAGTTTAGTACACTAAACTCCTGAGATAAATTCGGTAAACCGAATTTATCCAATAACAGGTACTATAGCCAGCAGAACTCCGGCAGCAACCGCAGAACCGATAACACCGGCAACATTCGGACCCATTGCATGCATGAGAAGGAAGTTATGCGGATTCTCCTCCTGGCCGACTTTATTGGCAACACGGGCCGCCATCGGTACCGCAGATACACCGGCTGCACCAATAAGCGGGTTAATGGGATGGCTTTTTGACATTTTGTTCATCAGTTTTGCCAGCAGAACACCGGTCATTGTTCCGATACTGAACGCAACCAGACCAAGAGCTAGTATGCCCAGTGTTTCCAGTTTGAGGAATTTATCAGCCTGCATCTTTGATCCTACAGAAAGTCCGAGGAATATCGTAACGATATTGATGAGAGCGTTCTGCATAGTATCTGACAGCCGGTTTACCACTCCGCTCTCTTTTGCAAGATTTCCGAACATGAGCGCACCGATAAGCGGTGTTGCTGTCGGCAGCAGAATTATACAGACTATAAGAACCGAGATAGGAAATAAGATTTTTTCCAGCTGGGTTACATGACGCAGCTGTTCCATCTTGATCATCCTCTCCTCTCTTGTGGTAAAGAGTTTCATGATCGGTGGTTGTATAATAGGTACCAGAGCCATATAGGAGTAAGCGGCAACCGCAATGGGACCAAGCAAATCAGGGGCAAGCCTGCTGGTTACATAGATAGCAGTAGGTCCATCAGCTCCGCCGATAATACCGATAGAAGCAGCATCAAACAGATTGAAATCAATCCAGGGAGTCAGACCAAGTGCTAAAGCCCCAAGAAGGGCCACAAAAATACCGAACTGAGCGGCTGCACCGAGAATCAATGTTTTCGGATTTGCAATAAGCGGACCGAAATCTGTCATAGCTCCGACGCCCATAAAAATCAGGAGCGGGAAAAGCCCGGTTTCTACACCGGAGTGATAGAGAATTCCAATAAAACCATTTTGTGTTGCATCTGCAATAAATGCCAATGGGATATTCGCAAGAATTGCACCGAACCCAATGGGTACTAACAGGAGAGGCTCAAATTTTTTCTTTATAGCAAGGAACAGTAATACAAGTCCGACCAAAATCATTACAACTTGACCCGGGGATATGTTCACTAAACCAGTGGATTTCCAGAATTCCAGTAATGCACGTCCTAAATCCATACAGTTGACTCCTTATGCCTGGCTGATGACAGCAAGAAGGTCACCGGCTTTTTTCTGGTCACCTTGTGCTACATTAATTGAGGCTATAGTCCCGGCACACGGGGCGAAAATCTCAGTTTCCATTTTCATTGCTTCCATAACCAGTACCAGTTCATTTTCTGCCACTGTATCACCAACCTGTTTCTCAATCCTGAGAATCAATCCGGGCATAGGTGCGGTAATGCTTGAGCCTGCACCTGCTGATGGAGAGGGAGCTTTGGCTGCCGGCGCCTGAGCTTGAGGAGCCTGAATAGCAGGGGCAGCAGGAGCGGCCGGTTGTGCATACGATTGTCCGGCAGGAGATATTACAGCAAGAACAGCACCGGCTGTTTTCTGGTCTCCCTGGGAGACATTGATTGCTGTTACCGTTCCGGCGCAGGGAGCGAAAATCTCAGTTTCCATTTTCATCGCTTCCATAACAAGAACCAGCTCGCCATCAGCAACGGTATCACCAACCTGTTTAACGATCCTGAGGATCAGACCGGGCATAGGAGCTTTGATATCAGTTCCGGGACCGGCAGCAGGAGCCGTCTGAGTCTGGGGGATAGCCGTATTGATACCATCTTTGATAGCTATGCTGTATGCTACACCGTTTACAATAGCCACATCACCCTGAATTTTAACTCCATACGGTGTGTTGTTTACCGTTACGGTATATCCTTCGGGGGTATTTGCAGCAGGAGCTGCAGGAGCTGCAGGGGCAGCTTCGACTTCAGTTTTCTTTTCAATCTTTCTTACACCGATCTTTGCTTCACCCTTGAGATACTGGATACCCTTCTCTTTACATGCTGCTGCAATAAAGATGTTTTCATCTGTAATAGGAAGATTCTCTTTTTTGAGCATCTCTTCAGCTTGTTTAATACCCTTTGTAGGGTCAGCATCATTAATATCTACTACCAGTTTGGTGGTGGGTTCTTTTCCCAGCTGTTCCTGACAAAGTTTTACAATCTCAGGATCCGGGGGCAGAGGAGTTTTTCCAAAATAACCGAGAACCATTTTTCCATACCCTTCAGCAATCTTTTTCCACGGACCGAACATGACATTATTGAATGCCTGCTGGAAGTAAAACTGAGAAACCGGGGTTACGGATGTTCCGAAACCGCCGCGCTCAATTGCTTCACCCATAGCCATGGTTATTTCATGGTATCTGTCCATCAGCCCATTATCTCTGAGCATCTGTGTATTTGCGGTAAGTGCACCGCCGGGAAGAGGAGAGAAGGGGATGAGTGGATTTACCATAGTTGCCTCAGGCGGCAGGAAATAATCTGCCATACACTCTTTGAAAACCTCTTCAGCTTCCATAATCTTATCAATATCTATGCCGAGATCGTACTCTGTCCCTCTTAGTGCATGCCACATCGTAATGACATCCGGCTGACAGGTTCCGCCGGAAACTGGAGCCATGGAAAGATCCACCTGATTTGCTCCGGCTTCTATTGCTGACATATACTGCTGGATTGAGACACCGGCTGTTTCATGTGAATGGAAAACAATTCTGGCATCCTTACCCAGAAGTTTTCTTGCCCGCTTGATTGAGTCAAAGACAACTTTAGGAGTTGATGTTCCGGAAGCATCTTTGAAACATACAGAATCATAGGTAATCCCGGCATCAAGAATTTTACGCAGGGTTCCTTCATAAAAATCCGGATCATGTGCACCGGAAGCTCCCGGAGGAAGTGCCATCATAGTTACCGTGACTTCATGTTTGAGACCTGCATCAACAATACACTGCCCGGAATAAATAAGGTTATTAACATCATTCAAAGCATCAAAGTTACGAATTGTTGAAATTCCATGTTTTTTAAATAATTTTGCATGGAGGTTGATAATATCTCTGGGTTGTGAATCAAGACCGACAACATTTACCCCTCTTGCAAGGGTCTGGAGATCTGCATTAGGACCGGCAGTCCTGCGGAATTCATCCATCATGTCGAAGGCATCTTCATTTCCATAAAAATATAAAGACTGAAATCTGGCACCGCCGCCAGCTTCAAAGTGACGAATCCCTGCCCGTGATGCAGCTTCAACTGCGGGCATAAAATCTTTTGTAAAAACTCTGGCACCATATACAGACTGAAAGCCGTCGCGGAATGCCGTAACCATAAAATCTACGCGTTTTTTCATAAATACTCTACCTTTTCGTTAACGTTTTGCATAGGCTGCGGCGACAGCGATAGCTGCTGCTATTTCAGCCCCATCATGTGCACCAACTGGTGCTGAACCAATAGCCTTAGCGGCTGGTGGGGTTGGTTTTATCAGAACTTCTTTTTCGGGGAAATACTTGCGTACCACTATAGATAGAAGTTTTGTAATAAAAATAAGAATAACCAGGAAGGCAAATACTACTGCCATTCCGGTAACCATAAGGACTAATCCTTGCTGCATTACGGACACTTTAAGCTCCTTGCGATATAAACTGACCTATCAATAAAATCGAAAACCCGGCCTTTTATGATAGTGTCAAATCTTTAAGCAATACTATACTGATATTGACTCAATGATTCAACCAGTTGAGCCATGAGAATTTTTACAAAGATCAGAATATCATACAATACAAATATAACTTTTAAATTTATAACCGGACATCAACTAATGGTAACATATTGACTGATGCCTTTTATATGGTTATTTTGCAGGTATGAAGAGAGAACCATCTCAAAAAAATATCATTATTACCGGACTGGCAAATACCGGAAAGACTACACTTTTCAACAGCCTTACCGGGGCGTATGGTTTAGTATCAAACTATCCTATGACAACCATTGAACCGCAGACTGCCAAGTACTCATTTCAAGGAATCAGTTATGAAACTACCGATATTCCCGGGATGAACGGACTGCTTGCAAATTCTGAAGAAGTGCTCATTTTCAGGAAAGTAATCTGTGAAACACCACCGGATATTATTATTCAATGTGTGGATGCCAGTCGGTTAAAACAGTCTCTCTATCTGACTTCTGAGCTTTTGTATATGAAAATACCACTTGTTATCTGTCTCACTTCTGTTGAAGAGGCGGCCCGGAAGGGGGAAAAGGTTGATTCCGGTCTTCTTTCCAGAATTCTCCAGATTCCCGTGCTTGAAGGCAGCGATTCCGGTAGTTGGGGAATATTCGATGTTAAAGAGGCAGCAGCTAAAGCAGAAGAACTTATATCTCCTAAAATCTACCCTGAATCCATAGAGAAACTACTTAATGAACTCCAGATCCTGATTCCCGAAACCATCGGCTGGAAACGTCTCTGTGCTGTTCTCAGTCTGATGGATGATCCATATATTTCTGATAGCGAAACTGCGGGATCGAATAGTCTGTTTTTTGGTTTGTCTGAGGAGATCCGGAAAAATATCAGCCTGAAAAAGAGTGAACTTTTCGAGAATATACCTGGAAAGTCTTCGATGATAATTATGAAGGAACGGGGGAATTGGGTTGATGGGATATTTGCGAGAGTTGTAAGAACCCGTGATACTCATAAACGAGCCGGTTCTCTCTCGGGGAGAGTTGCTTATTACAGCCGTCACCCGGTCTGGGGTGTCGTTTTTCTGACAATTTTTATCGCAGCTACCTATTTTCTGGTAGTTGACGTTGCCGGCTGGATTGCAGGATTTCTGGATAATCTTATCAGTATGCCTGTGGTTGGCTGGTTGAATAGAGTAATTGTATCACCGTTTTGGAGAGATTTGCTGATTGGAGATTACGGCGTCCTGACTCTGGGATTATTCAATGCTGTTATCACAGTTCTTCCGGTTTTGTCAATTTTTTTCCTGCTGCTTGGACTGCTCGAGGATATTGGGTATCTGCCCAATCTCTCACTGCTTCTCCGTAGATCTTTTAATAAACTTGGATTGTCCGGGAAAGCAGTGATGCCGATAATTCTGGGATTTGGCTGTAAGACAATGGCTACCATGACAACAAGAAATATCAAGTCACGAAAAGAGCGTTTAATAGCAATCTTTCTTATTGCGTTTGCCCTTCCCTGTTCAGCACAGTTGAGTATGAATATGGCAATTCTCGGGAATGCGGGGGTTTACGCTTTTATTATAGCTGTGGTTATTCTTGTTCTGGTAGAGATCTCTGCAGGGACTGTTCTCAACAGGATTCTTCCCAATGATACCAGACAAGTTTTTATCCAGGAGCTGCCGACTTTCAGGGCTCCTTCGTTGAATGCGATTGCGAAGAAAACCGGTTATCGTGTTTGGTGGTTTCTGAAAGAGGCAATTCCGGTCTTTGTGATTGCCGCACTGGTTATCTTTTTTATTGATCTGTCCGGTCTTCTGGATCTTACAAAACAGGCTCTGAACCCTCTGGTTGTTCAATGGCTTGGGCTCCCCATCCAGATGGTCGATGCTCTGATTCTGATGCTTGCCAGGCAGGAAGCAGCCGCAGGTCTTATCTTACGGCTTTCTCAGAATGGGATGCTGGACTTTTCCCAGAGTATAATTGCAGTTGTGGTGACAACCATGTTCATTCCTTGCTTCGCAAATATTGTTGCGATATTCAAGGAAGCAGGGATTAAGGCCGGTATACTAATGCTGTTGGCTTTGAATATCTCCACAATACTTCTTGGCGGTGCGCTGAATTGGGTGCTGCAGTTTGCAGAAAGACTGTTTTAAAGAGATTGAGTTTTATCTCTTATCAACTGCAGGATTTCAACAGAGACCTCTGCTGGTTCTCTTTTTGGAGTAAGTAAAAACGCATCCTTTTTTGTGTTCCCGACAGATGCTGCAGTTATGGAGTCTATCCCGTAATCACCCAGATCATTTATGGCAGATGTCACAACAAGGATGGTTTTCTTTTTTTCCTGTAGTCCACTCAAGAATGCTTCTGTATCGCTTTGTAAACCAAATGCATAAAAAGTGGAGAGGATAAGGATCACATCCCACTCACTGGTTTTCAGGTTACTCAGTGAGCTCAGGTTTTCAATTGTCAGACTGTAATCCGGGCCAAGCTGTAATGCGAGCTGAGATACAACTTCCTGCTTCCAGGGAGTATCTTCTGTTGCGATGTATATTTGAAACTGGCCGTCCTGATTTATCCGGTATGGCTCAAACTCAATGCGTACGGCACGGGGCGAGGCACAGCCTGTAAAAACTGCAGCAAACAAAAGTAACATTGCAGTACTTTGGAAAATTCTCACTCTTATCATTATCGGCGACCTCATAAGTTCAGATTTTCACGTAATACTATCAGAAGCAGTAAGATTGTATCACCCTTTTGGATCATCATATATACCAACTCCCTTTCTGCATGGCTATATCATACATGAAATTTCCCAACAACCTGGTTATATCGTTAAAAAATCGTTTTCCCTTCTCCGCTGTTGCCTCTTTAGGGTTACCAATTCCGGTATCTGCGGTAACTCCGCTCCATTTTCTCTCTGAAGAAGCCCATGGCTGGTTAAAGGCGTCAATGGCAAACTTTTTGGCATTACCGTCACCGGCTTTCTCTAAGGGAAGAACCAGTTCCTGAATCAAATGAAGCATCAGACTGGTCTCCATCTCATCAGCATGATCTCCTGGATGGGTGAAATAAGCTGACTTATCCAAAGCTTTGAACCAATCACACGTGGAAAGAAACATTTTAGGGAATTCCAAACCAAGCTCCCGCAGCAGAGGTGTAAAATTATTTCCTCCATGACTATTTAGAATCAGGAATCTCTCAATTCCCTGCCTGTTTAAAACGGTCAGGATATCGCGCAGGATTGCACTCTGAGTTGAAGGATTCATATTGATATCGAGCAGGATATCGGTTTGCCCGGTATTTACTCCATAAGGGATTGTGGGCAGCACTATAATTTTAGCTCCCCTGTCCCAGGCAATTTTTGCTGATGCTTCTGCAAAAAAATCTGATTCATAGATATCTGTACCATAAGGCAGATGGGTGTTA
>JADHUD010000018.1 GCA_016784705.1 Spirochaetia bacterium
CAGAAAGATCCTGGGTGGTTTAACAGCCAATCTCCTAATTCAGAAGGAAATCGGAAAAGATTTTGTCTTTTCCTAAGTAATTTCTTGATACCAGTGATTTGTTCAACTAAAAAGCGACATTTTACTTTACAGGAAGCGTTGAAGCTGATTCAAAGCCTCTTCAACAGTAGTAACAGGAAACTTGCAGGTACTGTTTTCACAGATGAAGATTCGGGTTTCGTCTTCTGAATAACGATACCTGAAAAGCCCTAATTGATCATTCGGCACAGATGTTGCGGCAAAAACTGCATTCGGGAGATAAAAAGTCTGCATCTCCCGTAAAACCTGATCAGCATTATTACCGGCAGCAACTATCTCATAATAGGGATTCAGTTCATATAATATACGTTCAGCCCAGTGAGAAAAGTACTCAGGACCCGCAAGTGTTCTGCTGCTTATTCTCCCAAGCATACGTAATGAAATTTCATAATAATCTCTATTACCGGTTAACCGTGAGAGTCTGAAAAGTTCGTGTGCCAGCACAGAATTGGATGAGGGAATTACGGTATCGGTTACTTCAATATTTCGTACTATCAGTGTATCCCGGGTGTTGGCAGTATAATAAAAAATGTTCTGTTCTGAATCGTAGAAATGTTCTAATACGTAATCACTGAAATATTCAGCTTCATCCAGAAGTGACGTATCTCCTGTAATTTCAAAAAGAGATATAAGCGCACTGATCATCAATGCATAATCATCAAGAAATCCCTCAATATATGACCGGTCATTTTTATACACATGATATAATCCGCCGTCAGGCTGCCGTACCTTTTCAAGGATATGCTCGGTACCCGTTTTAGCTGCCGCTAAATAAGCAGCATCTCCAAGGGCCTTATAGGCATCCGTATAGGCTGAAATCATAAGAGCATTCCATGCTGTTACAGACTTGTCGTCAAGCCCGGGGGGAATCCTCCGGTCTCTTTCATTCTTTAACCTGGTACGTATTCTTTCAAGTGTTTCCCTGGGAAAATCCGCCTCCATAGTACCGTTCGGCCGAAGAAGTATATTCTTCCCATCCTCCGTAGTTGCGAAGCTACTACCAAGACGAGTAATCTCGTCCCAGTACCCTTCGGCACCGATACCGAAATAGTCACGGGCAGCCGGATAATCATCTCCAAGAATCTGCTTCAGCTCTTTTTCGGTCCAGACATAATATTTGCCTTCATCACCTTCACTGTCGGCATCAAGGGCTGAATAGAACGCTCCTTCAGGAGAGGTTAACCTCTCTTTCACGAACTGCAGTGTTTCATGCAAAACATCCCGATAGAGCTCTCTTTTGGTATAGCGGTAGGCATCGGCATAGAGAGAGACCAGTTGGGCGTTGTCATAGAGCATTTTCTCAAAATGAGGAACTTTCCAGGCTTCATCGGTGGAATACCGGGAAAACCCTCCGCCTATTTGATCATAGATTCCTCCAAAAGCCATTTTATCCAGAGTAAGAATTGTAAAATCCTTTATATCTTTATCCTTCTGCAGATACGCATACGAGAGAAGAAAATGATAGAGCGTCGGCATAGGAAATTTCGGAGCTCCGCTGATCCCCCCATTTACTGAATCGAACTTCTCTCTCATCTTGGAAACAGCGGTATTCAAGTCATCAGCTGATACCTCGATTGTACGGGTATCGAGCAGCTGCAGACTGGAATCCTGAATCCCTTTCTCAATAATTTCAGCATTTCCAACAACCTGATTCTTCTTGTTTGCGTAAAGATCCGCTATATAGGTCAGAACAATCATCCAATCTTTACGGGGAAAATAGGTTCCTCCGTAAAATGGCCTCCCATCCGGAAGCGCAAATGCATTCAATGGCCACCCGCCTCTGCCGGTAATCATCTGTACAGCACCCATATAGAGAGAATCAATATCAGGCCGCTCCTCTCTGTCAACTTTAATACTGACAAACCGTTCATTCATCAACCTTGCAACTTCCTCATCCTCAAAGGATTCCTCTTCCATCACATGACACCAGTGACAGGATGAGTATCCAATACTGATTATGACCGGTTTATCCTCATCCACTGCCTTCTTGAAGGCTTCCTCGCCCCAGGGGTACCAGTTTACGGGGTTATAGGCATGCTGCTGAAGATAGGGACTTGATTCATTAATCAGCCGATTTGGTTTTAATTTAAGCATATCACTTCCCTCCAGTGGCAACCGCCCGGCAGCTGCGAGTAATACCAGCAGCAATATATACAAATATGGTGTTCTCATCCTATGAATATACTGCCAATCGGGAATTTTTACAAAATTATTGATCTGGATCAGCATCCGCTTCAATCTGGCAGGAAATTAGTACGGGAAGATAATTTTCTCTACATATTCAGAAAAAAGTGGTTAACACCGTTGATTATGTAATCGATCAATTAAAAACATATAACCAAATATAACATGATTACTATCAAACATTTCTTCATGGGTGCACGACAATTTCGTTAGTTACGCAGGTTTTCTCCGATTAGCCATAAAATCATCAAACCTCCCGCTGAGCTTAGCACAACGCAATGCAATAATAGCGTTAGCCCCACGAACAGTCCAATGCATACCGGACTGTTTCACCCTTGCACCAATAACATGCCTGCATCCTGATTCTACGATACCACTTGATGTACATAACCCCAACTTGCGGAAATAGGGATAATTCAAGCGTTTTCTATTTTTTATCAGGTACTTCCTGCAGCTATCGGCTTCATCAGATTTTTCCAGAAATGGTTTGAGATTCGTCAGAATAGTATCAATTCTCCCCGCCTGCAAATCATCTCTCCGCTCTTTCCCCCATTGTTTCCCAAAGTCACTCTCGCTACCGAAAATTTCTTTGGCTGCCCGTGAAATGGTGCCCTTTGCATGATAGAGATCAATGATTTGTATTGCATCCGGGAACAGTTCTCCAGCTATATTCCAGATCCATACCGCTCCATCGCCCAGGATGACTTGCCGTTTGGCTTTGTCAAATCCCCGTCTTTGTGCTTCACGCTCCACTCTTCTGGCAAAATCAGAAATTTGCTGATCCAGATCACCGGTAGCAGCACGTTCAATTGCCGCATTGTAGCTAACCGAACCAGCATCACGAGTAGGGATATTGTTTTTATCTCGGCTATCGGCACTAAAAGTAACCGCTAATTTCACTTCTCGGGTTTTAGCCGAGCCATCAGGCTGCTTTCCTTTGCGTCCTTCGGTTTCTTCCTTCCTCACCGGACAGCCAGTTCCATCAATTCCCAGATACATGGTCTTGCTGCAAGGAATTCCTTCGGCAACAACAGACTGTTCCTGTGCTGCAACTTCTTCTCCCAGCATTTCTGCTGCCCGTTCAACCTGCTTGGTACTGATACGAAGCGCTGCCAGATGTTCTATCATGAGACGGCTTTCCTGAAAACTCAGTATACTGGCAGTATGGCCAATTATCCGTTTCACTCCAGCAGAAAGAGAATCCTTATCCAAACCCAGCACCGTATCCCGGGGAACGTATCCCCTGCCATGCATATCAGTATAGTAGGCTCTTGTTAACGTTATATCCCCTAACACCGTAACAAAGGTTTTCTCCCGCCGTCCGGCATATGCCATAACCGTCCCATCTGGATGAGTTATAGTAGGTCGACAATCACCTCTATCAGCATTAATAAGGGTTTCAAGAATACCTGCACCAATACGGAGAGAGGTATCTCTGACTAAGGTCTCCACTGTTTCAAAAGTAGCTGAACCTTGCAAGGCTTGGGTGATCAGCTCAGAGATTTCGTTTTCTATAGCCGTGTTGATTTTTGTGGTTAGTTTTTTTTTTAGCTTCCTGAGAAGCTTGTTTCTCTCGCACTAATAGTTCATCGCAGATGCGAATATTTACCTCCTTGAGCTGCTCAACGATCTGTTGAAACTCATGAAAGCGAGCAATTTGTTGTTTCGTCGATTCCACTAAGTCTGATTTAATAGTTTTTGCAACATTTTTTCCTCTACTGGCACGGCTTAGTGTCCAGTAGGGACCATGGCCAGGATCATTTTCTTGGGCACAATGACAATAAGCCTTACCACAGGTGTGATAGCGAGCGGTAAGCGAACCCTGGCGAAACGGTTCTAGTTCTGCCAGTTGGTTGATAAGTTTTTGTGCGTGATCCTGTAATTCTTGAAGTGTTAGGTGTGTTAAATTCATATTTCCTCCTGTACTTGCTGTAGTTACTACAGTAAGTATATCACAATTTAACAACTCTCACAATTATTTCACCAATAAATATTTTTATTGTCGTGCACCCTTTCTTCATTAAATATTTGACATACAGAAACATTCAGGATATTCTAAATATAAATGATCGACTTCGATCATTTATAGATTACAGTTATTTACTGGAAGTCCTTGTATCGTTCATTTTATTTACAGGAGGGTTAGTTTAAGGGAATTGTATGGTTGTAATTTTCCTATAGCTTTTGCATATAGATGTTTTTTGCTGATGTAAAGCGGGAAACTTACTGCTTTTTTGAGTCAGTGGAAATAATTAGTAAACTGTCTGTTATGATAATTCTGCAGAAAAATATGTCATCAAGTAATACAAGGGAAAACTACCACGTATACTTTTTTTTATTATAGTTTTTTTACACTGATTTAATTGATATTAGATCAATTTTATTGACGTCGGAGATCATTATCTATAGTTCAAGGAATCGATATGAAGCCATCAGTGAAAAACACAGGCAAAGCAAATAATCGTGACAAAGACGTCAGTCAACCCATACAGACGGCTACACCTCAAGTCGTTCGCTTAATAAAAAAAACCTCCCGGAGACAAAGACGTAATATTATTGCCTTTTCTGCTTTCATTGCTCCAAACTTCATTTTACTCTCTATTTTCACTTTCTGGCCCATTTTTTATAGTCTTTACCTCAGTTTTTTTAAGTGGAACATGATATCTCCCATAAAGAAATTCATCGGGATACAAAACTATTCATCCCTCATGCAGGATCCTATATTCTGGAAAGTCTTGAAAAATACTTTCTACCTTGCAGCAGGAACCGTTTTCATAAAACTGGCAATCGCCCTGATGCTGGCTCTCCTGCTTAACCGGCGTATGCGCGGTCGGAATCTCTACCGGGCAATACTATTCTCACCCACATTCACTACAAGTGTAGCCGTTGCAATGGTTTGGGGATGGATACTTGATCCAACTTACGGACTCTTTCGTGTTTTCATAAATAGTATCGGGCTTCGTTCTCCAAACTGGTTAACCGATGTTCACTGGGCACTGCCGGCAGTTATTATAGTCATCATCTGGAGAAGTCTTGGTTATGATATGGTATTTTTCCTGGCTGGTCTTCAGAGTATACCAAAGGATCTCTACGACGCCGCCAAGGTCGATGGGGCCTCAAGATTGCAGCTTTTCCGTTATGTCACCTTCCCGATGCTCTCTCCCACTACATTTTTTCTGACAATTGTCTCAGTGATCGGGGCTCTGAAGGCCTTCGATATAATTGCTATTATGACTGATGGAGGTCCATTGAACAGCACTAATGTTTTTGTGCTGTATCTGTATCAGAATGCATTTGAGTGGTTCAAAACCGGTTATGCATCTGCAATTGCATTGATACTCTTTGTACTTATTATGGGAATTACACTTATCCAGACGCGACTTTCTAAACGATGGGTGCATTATTAAATCTTATCGATATGCATAAGGAAACAGGTTGTGTATGCAGAAATATAGAGATCAGAAAATGAGGAGAAAACACCGGCTTCCCGAAAGATTACTGACTCATCTCTTTCTCATTGCTGCCTCTATTGCAATAGGACTGCCATTCTTCTGGATGATTACCACGGCAATCAAAGGACCGACAGAGGTCAATATTTTCCCACCGATATGGTGGCCTGAAGTTGTTCGTTTTGACAACTTTGTGACTGCCTGGCAAACCGCTCCATTCGGCAGATTTTATATTAATAGTATTATAACATCCTCAGCCGGTGTAGTGCTTGAAGTTACTATAGCAGCACTCTCGGCCTATGCATTTGCCCGGATAAAAATTCGTTTCCGCGAAGTGCTTTTTATGGTCATGCTGGCAGCAATGATGATTCCCGGACAGGTTGCTTTGATTCCCAACTATGTTGTTCTTAAACATTTAGGCTGGATCAACAAGTATCAGGGTATTGTAATTCCGCACGTTTCAAGTGTCTTCGGAGCCTTTCTGCTGCGGCAGTTTTTTCTGTCAATCCCTTCGTCATTATATGATGCAGCAGAACTGGATGGCCTGGGACACCTCAGAACTCTTTTTTATATTTGTCTGCCTCTGGCTCGTCCGGTTGTTGGAACGCTGACCCTTTATCTTTTTATTGCAAAATGGAACAGTTATCTCTGGCCGCTCATAGTAACAAACACCCAGAATATGCGGACACTGCCTGTTGGTCTCTCAATGGTACGGCAAGCTGAGTATGCTATAGGACCCGAGCATCTCATGGCTGCAGCCATTTTTGTTATTGTCCCGGTATTGATCGTATTTTTCCTGGCCCAGAAACAACTGATAGAAGGAATCGCCTCAGGTGCAGTTAAAGGCTGAATCATACAGATGGAATATGCAGAAAAGCCTGAAAATCCGCACAGGACGATTATCACCAACAAATCCCGCCTTGTCCCTGCGTAATGATTGCGTTACAGGAAAGCTCCGGGATTCAGACCATAAGGAGGTCTTTTTATGAAAAGAGCTGTACGTGATATCATTATTATTTCCGTATTGCTGATGCTTGCTTTACCTGCATTTATTTTTGCAGGTGCAGAAGAAGAGGCTGCACCAACCGGGCCGATAGATATTGTTTACTGGCGTGCCCTTACCGGAGCAGCCGGTGATACTCAGGATGAGCTGGTTGTACGGTTCAACGAAGCCCAAACCCGCGTCGTTGCTGAAGCTCAGTTTCAAGGTGCCTATGCAGAACTTCTACAAAAATTGCTGGCCGGGCTTGCTGCAGGATCAGTACCAGATGTAGTTTTGCTGGACTCTCCTTTCGTAGGCTTGTTTGCCAAGGATGGAGCGCTGGTATCACTTGATTCATTTGTTGCCGCAGACAAAACTGATTTTGATCTCACTGACTATGTGCCCGGACTCCTTCAGGACGGATATTATGGTAAAAATCTCTATGCGCTTCCCTTTATGCGCAGTACTCCATTAATTTATTATAATGCCGATATGTTCCGCGAAGTCGGATTGCCTGATCGTGCTCCAGATACCTGGGACGAGCTGAGAGAATTCAGCCGGAAACTGACAAAAGTAGAAAACGGTGAAACCGCTCGTTATGGAACAGCTTTCACTCTCAGCAGATCTTCTGCCCACTGGTATTTCCAGGGTGGTGTTTATGCATACGGCGGCCAGATATCCGATGATCAGTTTGGAATCCATCTGCAGGAAGCTCCGGCAATGGCAGTTGCTCAGCTTTGGCAGGATATGGTTATGAAAGACAAGATCGCTATAGGATCTACTGATCCCCATACAGAATTCCTGAACGGCCGGGTTGGTATAGTATTTGGATCCACAGGAAGTATGGGCAGCCTGATGAGCCGTGCAACTTTTGAAGTTATTGGAGCATTTATTCCACAGAAAGTTCAACGGCTTGTACCAGTTGGCGGATCAGTTCTAGCTATGCCAAGTACCGACAAAACCCGTCAGTCCGCAGCCTGGGATTTCATGAAATACATGACCAATGCAGCCAGTAACAGCTATGTTATACAGAAAACAGGTTATATGCCGGTAACAAAATCTGCAGCCAACTATCCTGATACTGTTGCGTATTATGCACAATATCCGGAAAGAAAAGTTGCGGTAGAGCAGCTGGCCTACACACGGCCGCAGGCTAGCGTGATCTCGCTTGGTATGGGAACCGAAATTCTCAGACAAATGCTTGAAAAACTGCTTATTGGCGGCCTTCCTGTAAGTCAGGTTATGGCAGAAACCACAGCTGCTCTTGAAAAAGAGTATAATGATTCCTACAAATAGGTAGAGTTCTTTGCACCGGTGCAGATTGTTACAAAGCTGCACCGGTTTTTTTATTTGAGCTACAACTGATTACTATAACTGATTACTACAATAAGGACTGTATATGCTCCATAAGCATCGAAAAAAAATGGCAAAAATTCCCCGCAACCTGCCCGGCTTTCTGCTGATTTTAGTTGTTCTGTTTCTGGCCGCCAGTTGCATCTCCCCACAGCAGGAATACCCCATGCAAGACCAGCTAAAAAGTTCTGCCATCTGCTGCGACGATTCGTTAATGATAACAGCACACCGCGGAGGAGCAGGCCTTGCCCCCGAGAACACGCTGGCAGCTTTTACATCCGGTATTGAACATGCCGCAGATGCACTGGAAATGGATATTCACCTGACCAGCGATGGAAATCTGGTCGTAGTTCACGACCCCACGCTTGCCCGAACCACCGGGAAATCGGTAGTAGTTGAAACAACAGCTTTAGCTGACATAAAAAAGCTTGATGCCGCTGCCAAGTATTTCGGAAAAGCTTTTGGACCACAGCAAATACCGACTCTGGAAGAGGTGCTTGAGCTGAATGATGGAAGATTGTGGCTGCAGATTGAAATTAAATTACGTTCTGACGGCACCAGGTATCCCGGAATTGAACAGCGGCTTTTACAGACTCTGGAATCCTACAGGATGCTAGACCGGGTAATTGTAATTTCTTTTGACTTCCCAACACTTAAAACCATCAAAGAATTGAATTCTGCTGTTTTAACCGGTGCCTTGGCGGGAAAAGCTTATCTGAGCAGTGTTGGAGCCAATGGTCCTGCTGAAGTTGTACGGCAGATTCATGCATCAGGTGCCGATTATGTGGGCATAAGCCATAGCTATCTGAGCGATACTCTCTATAAGGGTTT
Source organism: Spirochaetia bacterium (assembly GCA_016784705.1). GTDB lineage: Bacteria > Spirochaetota > Spirochaetia > JABMQR01 > JABMQR01 > JABMQR01. Next base: position 8,878 of record JADHUD010000018.1, read on the forward strand.
CCGGGAGGCCGGTTTGGGCGTAGGGGTCTGGACAGTAAATACACGTGAAGACATGCGTAAATATATTGATCTTGGAGTGGATTTTATTACAACTGACCGCCCGGATCTTCTTAGACACTGCCTATAATTTAATTGATCACGGTAAATAATTTTGTGGATTTCCTGTATCGTCTGCCTATTCCTTTTCAGAAAGAATCGGCAAAACAAGAGTAAACGTCGATCCGCTTCCCTCAACACTCTCCACATGGACACTGCCATTGTGTTTTTTAGCTATATGCCTGACAATTGAAAGCCCTAATCCGGTGCCGCCCCGCGCCCTGCTTCGACCTGTATCAACACGGAAAAACCTTTCAAATATTCTTGGAATCAACTCATCCGGAATGCCGAATCCCTTATCTGTCACAGATATCGCAATCAGATTTTCAGTACTTTTTACCCTGATAGAAACGATAGATTCGGCTTCACTATATTTCAAGGCGTTATCAACCAAATTGATTACCGCCTGCTCAATAAGAAGTGGATTACAATAAATGGTAACTGGCTCAAGTCCCTCAATAACAATCCGGCGATTATTAAAAACAGGACGATCTGAACAAATCTTCACAGAATCTTCAACAATAACCTGGAGATCGGCCAGTTGAAAATCAGTGGGTTTCTCATCCTGCTCGAGCATAGACAGCGTTAATAAATCTGTAATAATAGCCTGAAGCCGTTCTGTTTGATTATTGATGATTTCAAGGAATCGCTTATAATGAGCATCTCCCGGTTTAATGTCCTTTTCAAGAAGCGTCTCGGTAAATCCCTTGATTGAGGTGATCGGGGTTTTCAGCTCATGGGAAACATTTGCTACAAAGTCTTTCCGCACTTGTTCCAGGTGCCGCAGCTTCGTGACATCGTTGAATACAATGAGAAGCGTCCGATCCGGATCCGGTTTTACTACTGATACATAAACTTGATAACTTCGATCGTTAATCTCCATCTCCAGCTTATTTGAAACATCTGAAACCGGAAGATCCGATTTGCGGATCATTTTTTCCAGAACTTTATTAAGATCCTTACTTGTCGCAGCCTGCATATAGTATTTTCCCATTAGATCTGTCTCATTTGCCGCCTTGAAAAGCGCTAGAGCTGCCGGGTTAGTCCTTGCAATCACACCATGTGCATTCAATACAAGCACCGCATTATCCATCGAATCCAGAATTGCCTGAAGTTCCTGTTTCTGCATCTGCAGGTTACTAAACTGAGTTTTCAACAGTTTAACCATATTGCGAAGTGATACGGCAAGATCCTGAATCTCAATCGATGGGGATACGATATTTCTGTAATTCTCAAACTGCAAATCTGAATAGGCTGCGGCTTCTTCCGACAGTTCAATCAAAGGTCGTTCAATTTTCCTGTCTATATATATAATAAGGAATATCGATAACACTATGAAAAAAAGACTCCCAATCAGAATATAGAGAGTAATCATTCCATAAGTACTACGCATTTCATTATAGGGCATGGCAACCCTGAGTACCGAGATTACTGTATTATTATCATCAAATACCGGGACTGCATAATAGAGCATATCGATTTTGAGCGTATCGCTGTATCTGATGATTGAAGAGGATATTCCGGATAGAGCCCGGGAAATCTCCGGTCTGTTCCGATGGTTATCCATAACCGCGGGATCCTCTTCGGTATCAGCTGCGACTACCCCATCAGGCAGGATTACCGTAATCCTTGCAGCTGATCCAGCTGTAATTGCTTCAAGATCACTGTGCAGAATTCCGGAATCTGCAGCAGATATTACAAAGCCCTCTTTTTGAACGATATTTTTCACAATAATTGAAGTCTCGTTTAAATTCTGAATACTTTGATCCATGACATAGTTTTTTGAGAGTACTATGATAAAAATTATACTGATGATAAGAGTTCCAAATACCATCAATGCTATTTTTGGGTACAAAAGCAGACGCAGTCTCTTTCCTGTCATTGCAGCTCCCTGAATTTTACACAATCGATATTATTAAACTAAACGCTAAACCGCTCACTCAGCCATTCTATAGCCGATTCCGCGCACCGTCTCTATCAATGCACCTTTTTCTCCCAATTTTTTTCTAATTGAAAGGATCTGAACATCCACAGATCTTTCGGTAACAGTGTAATCAGAACTCTTACACGATTCAATAATTTGATTTCGTGAAAAAACCCAGCCGGGATTCTGAATCAGAAATTCCAGAATACTGAATTCAGTTGCACTTAATTCTATCCGGGAATCATCACTTGATACAACATGGCGAGCTGCATCAATCTTGATGCCTTTATGTATGACACAGTCCTGTTGAGCTGCTTTTTTTCCGAAATTCTCTCTTCGCCTTAGAATAGCACGTACTCTCGCGATCAGCACGCGGGGACTGAAAGGCTTCGTGATATAGTCTTCCGCACCCATCTCCAATCCCAATACAATATCTGCATCACTGCTTTTTGCAGTTACCATGAGAATCGGAATTGTCTTTGCTGACAGCTCCCGGCAAACCTGCAGTCCATCAATTCCGGGAAGCATGAGATCAAGAACAATAAGGTCCGGAGATGATTTTCCGGCAACTGCAAGAGCTTCTTCGCCGGTTCCAGCCGTGAGTACTGCATACCCTTCCTGCTCCAGATTAAACTGAATCAATTCACGGATATCAGCTTCGTCTTCAACTACCAGAATCGTCTTTTTACTCATATACATCTCTTCTTACATGACTTGCCGATCTATCCATTCAATTCAACATGTTTTCCTGTTGCATCATAGATAATCCATTCACATATATTTGTTACATGGTCTGCATATCTCTCAAGCCATCGGGTTACAAACATAAAAGAATTTATCTGATTGATACTTCTGCTGTCCTCCAGCATATATGTAAGCAGTTCACGGTTCACCTGATCCCTCAGCTTATCAACAAGATCATCTCTGCCGGCAATTTCACAAGCCGCATCTGCATCTGATGCAATAAAAGCATCTAAAGCTCCTTTCAGCATCTCAAGTCCTATTTCCGCCATTCGCGGAATATCAATCAACGGTTTTATATACTCTGTTTTACCGATTTTTATCGTCTCTTTTGCGATATGTACAGCATGATCCCCCATTCTCTCCAGCTGCGCAATAATTTTAAAGGAGGTAATTACATGCCGCAAATCCCCGGCAACTGGCTGTTCCTTCGCAATAAGCAGTATAATATCATCCTGAATTGACATTTCAAGGGCATTTATTCGTGCATCTTCTTCAATGACCTCTCCAGCCATATCAAGATCGTTTGTTTTCAGTGCCGCAACCGCTTTCTTAAGGGCTTCATTTACATAAATACCGAGATTGAGAATATTACGGTCAAGATCACTTATCCTATTGAGAAGATGCTGCCTAAGATTCATTTTTTTACTCCTTCCAGCAGATACCTGCTTCTGTTATAGCATGTTTTAATTAAGAAAAGTATTGAGGAAATTTCAAAATGATTTTATTTTGAAATTGGCTCTATTCTCAACCAAATTTCCCTGAGATGTAGTCCTCTGTATTCCTGTTCTTCGGATTGAGAAAGATAACATCCGTACTGTCCCACTCTTCCAGATAGCCGGTTCTCTCAGCATCAACCATAAAAAATGCAGTAAAATCTGAAATCCTTGAGGCTTGTCCCATATTATGGGTGACAATAATCACTGTATAATTCTCTTTCAATTCAATTGCCAGATCCTCAATTTTAGCCGTGGCAATCGGATCCAAAGCTGAGGCCGGTTCATCCATTAACAGAATCTCCGGTTCAACGGCAAGTGCCCGTGCAATACAGAGCCGCTGCTGCTGCCCCCCTGAAAGGCTCAAAGCATTCTGCTTGAGTTTATCCTTTACTTCATCCCATAGTGCTGAATCCCGAAGGCACCGCTCAACATGATCATCCATGTTCCCCCGAAAACCATTTATCTTGGCACCCCAGGCTACATTCTCATAAATACTTTTCGGAAAGGGGTTCGGCTTTTGAAATACCATTCCAATCTTCTTTCTCAGCAGGATAGGATCTACTGCCGCATCATATATATTGGTATTATGAAAGAAAACCTGCCCATCTGTCAAAGCTGACGGAATAAAATCATTCATTCTGTTCAGGCTTCTCAAAACGGTACTTTTCCCACACCCAGAGGGTCCTATGAGAGCTGTAATTTTATTTTGAGGGAAAGAGATATTGATACTCTTTACTGCGAGAAAATTTCCATACCGGATATTTAGATCTTTTGTCTGCAGGTATTTATCTGTTTCCTGCTGTATCGTACTCATCTAACAGTACTCCTCTTATTAGTAATTACGCTTTTTTGCATAGTGATTTCTAAAATATATGGCAAATGAGTTCATACTCAAAAGCAGAACCAGTAACACAATAATTGCTGCTGCTGCAATATTTCTGAACTCTCCCTGCGGTCTTGCAGACCACTGATAAATCTGTATCGGCAGCGTGGTAAATTTTGAAAAAGGGCTTGACGGATCGATTGCAACGAATGTCGAGGCTCCCACAACAATCAGCGGGGCTGTTTCACCTATTGCCCGGGATAAAGCCATAATGGTACCGGTAAGTATCCGCTCAAAGGAGTTGGGCAGCAGATGATACCTGACAGTCTGCCATCTTGTTGCACCAAGCCCGTAACTTGAGTGCCTGAGAGAATCCGGCAGAGCCCGAAGCGCTTCCTGTGTATTGATTATTATTATCGGCAGCACCAGCAGTCCCAGTGTAAGACCTGCAGAAAGAATTGTTCTTCCGTTTGCTGTAGTTCCATCTGTAAGTCCGAATAATGCTCCGCTTGTAACTGGTTCAAGCACTCTTACAAAGACAGCCAAACCCAGCAGACCATAGATAATGGAGGGAACTCCTGCCAGATTGTAAATATTTGTTTGAATTATTTTATGCAGTCTGTTTTTTACCGCATATTCTTCCAGATACACAGCAGTTCCTATCCCTATGGGAAAAGCAAAAAGAAATGTTATGAGAATTATCCAGAGAGATCCAAGGATTGCTGTTCTTACTCCAGCATTTTCCGGAGTGGATGATTGTGACCGCACCAGAAATCCAGGCTGTATCCAGGCCCGGAATCTTCTTTCCTGCTCAGGATTGGCTTCAAAATATGCGGCAATGCTGCTGCTTCTGAAAACAGTATCTATCAGTGACCAGCTTTTTTTTACATGAGAATTAATAATTCGTTCTTCGATAAGTTCCAGCAACTCTTTTGCTGATCTTTCTTCAAGCGGATATTCATCGTTGAATCTTCGGACAAGCCCCCGTGAAAGATGAGTATCAATTATATATAGCAATTGCGGGTTTTCCAGTTCATTAAGAGGAGTACCATCTACTGCCAGGGTATCCGGTTCGACTTCATTCTCTACTGCAATAACACCAAAAGCATTATTAATTATATTCAATAGTAAAATACAGAGTATAATAACGGTAATCATAGTTGCCGCAAATAAGAGTATCTTTATAATACTGTTTCTTTTTTTTCTTTTTTTTGAGAGAAGGTCTGCTGCAAATAAATCAGTCGCCGCGTTCATCAATCATACACCTCTCTATATTTTTCAACCACTTTCCTGCTTATCATGTTCAGTGTCAATGTTATGATAAAAAGGAAAAGTCCCAGAGCGAATATCGAATTGTAATCCAGTGTGTTATAGCTGACATCACCTCCGCTTATTCTCACAATATACCCGGTAATTGTCTCTGCGGCTTTAAAAGGATTCAGCGTAAAATTAGGTCCAGCTCCGGCAGCTAAAGCGACAATCATCGTCTCTCCGACTGCCCGGGAGAGACCGACAATAAAAGCTGCCGCGAGTCCGGAGAAGGCTGCAGGAAGAACTACTTTCAGGGAAGTTTCCATTTTTGTGGCTCCAAGGCCGTAAGCTGCCTCCCGAAGTGTCCGCGGTACAGCGTTCAGTGCATCTTCAGACATGGAGGCAACAAGCGGAAGAATCAGTATTCCAATAACGATACCTGCCGATGCAGTATTGTATATTTCAACAATGTTCTCTCCGAATATTGATCTGAGCAGCGGGGTCATGAAGGTAATGGCAAAGTAGCCATACACAACTGTTGGAATTCCCGCCAGAACTTCTATGACCGGTTTTAGGGTATTTCTGGTTTTACCAGAGGCATATTCACTTAAATAGACTGCTACAGCAATACCAATAGGTACTGCTGTCAGCACAGCGATAAAGCTGGTTGTTAAAGTAGCATTTAGCAGCGGCAGAATTCCGAATTTTTGAATCATCGGCTGCCAGGTAGTAGTGGAAAAAAAATCTACCAGCCTTACCTCTTTTGATCCGAAGAACAGAATAGATTCTTTTACCAATATAATTACTATCCCAAGAGTAATAGCAATTGAGAGCAGGGCACAGGAGAGCAGAACAGCGTGTATTACAACTTCACCAGGACGGATCTTCCTTTTAATTGATACTATTGCCGTATCGCCTTTCCGTTGTTCACTCATATACACGCCTTTTCTCCTTCTCCCCAGAATAAATGCTCTGTTCACTTTATAGCTTAATAGGTTCCTTTCATTGCTGCAAGCCAACTATTCCGTGCTTCCTGCAATACTTTCTCATTTGCCGGGAAATATCCGACATCAACGATTTCCTCATTTACATAAGCCAGATAGAAAGCAAGAAAAGCTGCTACTTGTGGTTTGCTGCGCATAATTTCTGCATCTGAATACATAAAGAGAGGCCGTGCCAGAGGATAAGAAGCGTTGTCTACATTTTCCTGTGAAGCCTCAATTCCATCAATTTTTAAAATATTCAGTGCATCTTTGTTCTCATAATAGTAGGCATATCCGAAATATCCGATAGCATATGGGCTTCCTTCTATACCCTGAACAAGAATGTTATCGTCTTCAGAGAGCTGAAGATTGTTTGCAGACAGAATGGGTTCGGCATCTTTATCAAAAACTTCTTCAACAAAGTAGTCGAAAGTTCCGGAGTCAGTTCCAGGAGAGAATCGGAGAATGGGTTCATCGGGCCACTCTGACCGCACTTCTTTCCAAGTCTCTGCATAAGAAAAAATAAAGGCAAGTTCTTCCAGAGTTGCTTCCTGAATAAAGGTGTTTTTCTTACTGACCGTAACCGCAAGGGCATCTGTTCCTACACGGAACTCTATAGGATCAAGTCCAATCTCTGCTGCCTGTACACGCTCTTTGTCCTTTATTGACCGGCTTGCATTTGCGATATCCGTTTCTCCGGTAACAGTAAACCGTTCAAATCCGGCTCCGGAACCGATACTGTCTATGGTAATGTTATATTCATAACCTTCGTCCTTAAACCGCTCTGCCATTCTTTCTGAGAGCGGAAATACGGTTGAGCTTCCAGCTGTTACAATATTTCCGGTGACATTAAGCGGGTTTACTTCGGGAAGTCCATGTACAGTTGAATCCAGAATCCATTCAAATCCTGTTGTACTTGATTCAGCCGGAGCTGAAGTCTTTGACGCCTCTTCTTTTGACCCTCCTGCAAAGATCAATGATGCCGAAACAAGTACCAGTACCAATGTTAGAAATAGTTTTTTCATTTTCTTCTCCTATAAAAAAGTAATCGTTGAGCTCTATTTTCTGCTCATTTGATTTTTTATGACTTCAATATCAAGAAGAATTGTTAAAATTGTGTTAATTGATTGTTAAAGTTGGGTTTATTTCATATTTTAAAACATTTTAACAAATTTTAAGTATGTTAAAGATAGTGTGATTTTACCCAATAGTAAATATTTCAGTATCAAAATCGTGGAAATCAGTAATTCGACAGCAAACAGGATACCTGCTGATCCACCCTTCCTGCAAGGCCGGGTCCTCTCCGGCAAGAACAATACAGCCCGCCCCGGCCCGATATGCTGATTCAGTACCAGTTATAGAATCTTCAACAATAACAAGATCCTGTGCAGCAATACCCAGTCGTTTTGCAGCCAGAAGGTAGATATCCGGTGCTGGTTTGTTATCAATACGGCCGTCATCATAGATTATGTGATTTTTATCAAACCAGCGGTCAAGCTTAAACTGGTCAATGAAAAATTCTACATTGAGAAGAGCTGATGCAGTAGCAATTGCTCTTGGGATGGATTTTTCAGTAAGTTCATCAAGAATTTGAATAAGACCGGGAGCGAGAACGAATTTCTTCGTATCTTCAAGACACATTCTCCGATAGATTGTCTCTTTCTCATCATGCAGTTCATCCAACTTGGCATCATCTATTTTAATTCCCAGCAGCATCTCTAAAGATTTTGCAGAGGTTTTTCCGATAAAATCTGTGAGATAATCTTCACGGGTCATCCTACACCCGTGTCGGGATGAGAATTCAATCCATGCACGAATGTGAAACTCATTGTCCCAGAACATTGTTCCGTTAAAATCGAAAATTACGCCCTTATATTTTTTTCCTGCAGCTGTATTACGTTCCATGCCAATGACTATACAACATAAAAAAGTTTATGTGAAAGGGGTTTTAGGGGTTGTGGGAAAGGATTCAGATTCCTTTTACATTGGAGCAGCCGCCGTTTATTATCACGGTTTGGGCGGAGACGCTGCGTGCTTGAAATCACTTCGTAATCTACCAAAAAGAACCTGCATAGTTTGCGGTAATTATTTTATCTTTTGTGAGAAGATCTGAT
>JADHUD010000019.1 GCA_016784705.1 Spirochaetia bacterium
TCTGAATAATATGTTCTTTCAAAAACACTTGTTTTTCAAAGAACCGTATGTAAAGAAGTATTAATTGTATTTGGAATATAATGTTAAGGGAGATAGAGAAAAATGAGTAATAATGGTAATGGAAGAAGGGTAGTAATAACCGGTTTGGGAGCAATTACACCACTGGGAAATAGTATTGATGAATTATGGAGTGGAATAAAAGAGGGGAGATCCGGTATTGCAAGAACTACTCTGATTGACCCAACAGAATTTGCTTCCCAGATTGCTGGAGAAGTTAAAGATTTTCAGGCAACGGATTTTATGGATAAAAAAGAGGCTCGAAATATGGCCCGCTTTACCCAATTTGCCGTTGCGGGAACAGTTCAGGCGATGAAAGATGCCGGGCTGGATAATGAAAAGCTCGGTGGATATGATTCTACCCGGTTTGGAGTCTATCTGGGCAATGGAATTGGTGGTTTTGATGTTGCCGAGGATGGCATAAGCAAACTGTTGGAGCGTGGACCCAGAGGAATTCCGCCCATGACTATCCCGAAATTAATTGGGAATGAGGCTGCGGGAAATATTGCCATAAAATATGGGTTATTAGGTCCCTGTAACACTATTGTAACAGCTTGTGCCTCAGGTACTGATGCAATAGGTGCGGGGTATCAGGCTATTAAGCATGGTATAGTAGATGCAGTAGTTACCGGTGGTACGGAAGCAGCAATAACTGCACTGGCAGTTGGTGGTTTCTGTCGAATCCAGGCCCTTTCTACTGAGTATAATGACAGGCCTCAGGAAGCATGCCGGCCATTTGATAAAGACCGGGATGGTTTTGTTCTTGGTGAAGGTGCCGGGATATTGATTATGGAAGATCTGGAGCATGCAAAAGCACGGGGCGCAAAAATATATGGTGAACTTGCCGGGTACGGTCAGTCCTGCGATGCATTTCATGTTACTGCCCCGAATCCGGAAGGAATTGGTGCGGCAAGAGCGATGACAACTGCGCTGAAGGATGCAGGGATGAAGCCTGAAGATATTGATTATATTAATGCTCACGGAACATCTACTCCGGTTAATGATCCTATGGAAACCAAGGCGATCAAACTTGCTTTTGGGGAGCATGCATATAAACTGAAGGTCTCCTCTACCAAATCCATGACCTCACACCTTGTTGGTGCAGCAGGCGGAGTAGAGCTTATTATTTCTCTTCTGGCAATCCGGGATCAGTATTTTCCCTGTACCATTAATTTCGGTGCAGCCGGGGAAGATTGTGACCTTGATTATGTCCCGAACAAGGGATATTCTGGTAGAATCCGTGCGGCTTTGTCGGAATCTTTAGGGTTTGGCGGACACAACGGTGCAGTTATTGTAAAAGAGTATAAGGACTGAAATATGGCTGAGACATATAGGACACTGGAGGATCTTCTTCCACACCGTGATCCATTTTTATTTGTAAACAAATTGACCCATTGTACTGATGAGGAGGTCCATGGAGAGTATCAGTTTACCGGTGACGAGGTGTTTTTTGCTGGCCATTTTCCTGGATACCCTGTGGTGCCTGGAGTTCTGCTCATAGAGATGATGGCACAATGCGGTGGCGCCGGATTGAAGCAGCAGGGAATTATTCCTGAAAAGGGACTCTTTTTTCTTGCTACAGTGGAAAAGGTGAAATTCAGGAAAGAAGTTAAACCCGGTGATCTGGCTGTAATTGAGGTGAAAAATCTCCGCTGCAGTAAACGGATGATGAAGCAGTCCGGTATAATCAGGATAAATGGTGAAGTTACAACGGAAGCTTCCTGGATGTGTATTGTCGGTGTCTCCGGTGATGAATATAATCCTTAATTTAACAGAAACTCACTAAGGAAATTTCAAAATGATTTTATTTTGAAATTGGCTCCACCCATTATTAAATATATAATTACAGCAAGACCTGCACCGATTAGCCGGGCAGGTCTTGTTTCTAGACATAATATAATTGTAAAGCCAGGAAAAACAATCTTATCCTACCCGATCACATCACTGAAATTTTTCAGGAAAGTTGAACCGCCGTCAATAATATAGTGCATATGCATATGGATTCTGGTCTGCATCTTTTCAATAAAAATTTCGGCAATTCTCATCTTTCTCTTAGAGTATTCTGCATCCCGGAGAAGCAGATAACCCTGAACCAGATCTGTAGCCATTTCCACACAGCGCCGCGCATGAAAGTTGAGGAAATCCTCATTATCAGCCTCTTTAACACCAATTAATGCTTTTTCAAAATCAAGCCGTGATTTCTGCAGTTTTTTCTGCAGGGCTGGAGCATAAGAGTAATTTTCTGAATCATATTCATCAAGCAATGCAGTGGCAGCTCCCGAAGTAACACCCCCAATAGCTGCAACTACCTGAAGCTGAGTTGTTCCCTCATAAATATTGGTGATTCTGGCATCCCGGTAATGACGTTCAACATTGAATTCCTGCATATATCCTGTTCCGCCATGAATTTGGATTGCATCATAAGCGGCTTTGTTAGCCATCTCGGTATTGTAGGCTTTAATCATCGGAGTCAGAAGATTTGCAAGACGGGAATATTTTTTAATATCGGATTTGAATTCCGCAGACCGTTCCGGGTACTTCTCTTTCATGTGCTCAAGACCCTCTTTCAGATCTACTATTTTTGCAGTTTCATAAAGCAGAGTTCGACCTGCTTCAATAGCAACCCGCATATCAGTCAGCATTTCATATACTGGCGGAAGTTCCCTGATCGTTTTCCCAAACTGAATTCGTTCTTTTGCATATTTATCTGCTTCACGATATGATGCTTCTGCTATACCCAAAGCCTGTGAAGCAATACCGAGTCTGGCGCTGTTCATCAGCCACATGGTATAGCGGGTTAATCCCCGCCTGCGTTCTCCTACCAGCGTAGCCGGTGCGTTATTAAACTGAAGCTCGCAGGTTGGTGATCCATGTATTCCCAGTTTATGCTCAAGCCGGCGGATTTTCATATGTTTATCCCGGGTATAGAGAAAGAAAGAGAGCCCGCGTGCTCCGGTTTGTCCATCTTCGCTTCTTGCCAGCACCAATCCGACTGTACCATTGCCATTCGTGATGAATCTCTTAACACCATTGAGAAACCAGTTGCCATTGGCATCCTGGTGAGCACGAAGATTGACAGCCTGAAGATCACTGCCTGCATCCGGTTCAGTGAGAATCATTGATGATCCATACTCACCGGAAGCCAGTTTTGGGAGAACTGAAGCTTTTTGCTGATCGGAGGCAAATTTATTGATAGTTTCTCCAATATCCTGCTGGAGACCAAAGTTCAGAAAAGATGCATCAGCCCTTGATACAATCTCACCGGCTATAGTGAGCATTGTTGTTGGAAAGTTAAGTCCACCATACTTTCTGGGTAAACAGAACCCCATCAAGTCTGCTTTTGCAAACATATCCATAACCAGTTTGGTGCCTTTAGCATAACGGACTTCACCATTTTCCAGAAAAACACCCTCTTCATCTATCTCGGCTGCCAAAGGTTCAAGAGTCTCTCCGCTTATTTCACCAATGATATTCAGGACTTTTTTGTATGAATCCATAGCATCAGCAGCATCTACCGGAGCATAAGAATACTTCTGTGCTTCCCGAAAGTCGTCCTCTTTGAATGCGATTACTCTATCCAGATCGATATGATCCAGCTGAAACAATATATCTTCATTATCTAAAAAGAAATTTTCCATTCTGCTACCCCTTAACTCTTAGCCTTGAACGCTTTAATAAACTTTGGAATGACATCCTTAAGATCACCGGTTATTCCGTAATGAGCGATCTTGAAAATAGGTGCTTCCGGATCGGTATTAATAGCAATAATTCTTGCAGATTCATCCATTCCGGCCCGATGCTGTACTGAACCTGATATTCCGCAGGCTATATAGAGTTTCGGGCGCACGGTGGTACCTGTCTGTCCAACCTGATGATCCTTAGGGATCAGTCCGGCATCAACAGCAGCTCTTGAAGCACCAACTTCAGCACCTAAGGCATGAGCAAGATCGATGATTAACTGAAAGTTTTCTTTTGTCTCTACACCGATTCCACCGGATACGATGACTTGCGCACCTTTCAGATTTACAGTTTTTTCCTGTTTGATACGCTCAATAATTACTGATGGGAAATCTGCATCGGTAAGATCGGCTTTGAATGCAGTGATTTTTCCTTTGTAGGAAGGATCCGGTTCAATTAGTTTCATAACCCCCTCGCGGACTGTTGCCATCTGGGGTTTTTTTTCCGGGGAAACAATTGTTGCGATGATATTTCCACCGAAAGCAGGCCTTATTTGGTAGAGAATATTTTTATAATCTGCACCTTTGGAGCTGTAGTCACCGATTTGGAGATCGGTGCAGTCTGCGGTAAGTCCAACTTTCAGGTTTGACGTTATTCTTGGTGCCAGATCCCGACCGGTAGTTGTTGCACCGTATAACGCAATCTGCGGCTGAATCTTTTTAATGATATCCACCATGATCTTTGTATAGGGCATGGGAGTATAGTTTTCTAGTCGGTCATCCTCGACAATAAACAATTCATCAACACCATACGGAATCAGGCTTTCTGCTGATTTCCGAACATCTTTTCCTAATAATACGCCGGTAACTGATGCATGTACCCGGGAAGCAAGATCTTTTGCCTTGCACAGGAGCTCCACACTTACTTCGGCAATCTGTCCGTCGTCCTGCTGGATGAAGACCATAACGCTGTTTTTTGTACTCACGTGTTACTCCTTTTATCCCAATGTATGATCTGCGATAAGTTCGTGGACCATTCCTGATATTGCATCTTGTGAATTCTCTACCATTCGAATATCCGCCGATACCAGAATAACAGACTCAATTTTCTTTACTTTTGTCGGTGACCCGGAAAGACCGCAGCTCTCAGGATCTGCATTGATTGCATTGATATCCCATAGATTTATTGCCTGATTACTTTTCTGCTCAACTTTGCTGTCGATATAGGATTCGTCATATTTTTCTTCGGACATCTCTGCTGAGGCATTTTTGAAGGTCATGACTTTAATGACTGATGGCGGCCGGGGAGAGTAACCCTCATCGGTAATGGTCAGTAATACCGGCAGCGGTGCCTGAACAAGTTCATATCCTCCCTCGATGGAGCGTCTTGCCAGAATTAGCCGTTTTTCTGTATCAACTTTCTCAATGTTTGAGACGCAGGTAATTTGATTGAGGTTAAGTTTTTCAGCTGTCTGCGGTCCTACCTGTGCAGTATCCCCGTCAATTGCCTGTCTTCCGCAGAAAATTATATCATAGTTGCCGATTTTCTCAATTGCGCATTTAAGTGCATAAGAGGTAGCCAAAGTATCGGCTCCGGCAAATTTTCTGTCTGATACCAGTGCTACTGAATCTGCTCCCCGGTAGAGAGATTCTTTGAGAACCTGAATTGCCGATGGAGGTCCCATGGTAATTACATGAACCTGTGTTCCCGGTATAGTATCTTTTAGCGTAAGTGCTGCTTCCAGAGCATGCAGGTCTTCCGGGTTAAAAATTGCGGGTAGTACAGCACGGTTTACTGTTCCGTCCTCTTTCATCGCTTCCCCGGTTATGTTCTGGGTGTCAGGTACCTGTTTAACCAGAACTATGAGATTGAGTCCCATGTATTCCTCCTGTTTCTATTCAAGGCAAAATTACTGTTTTAAATGACTTTATCGTTCATTCAGACCCATAGGTGCACATTGATGCGCAAAAGAGCGCTAACCAGCTGTCGGTGAAACAGTAGGGCTGAATGCACAGCATTCTTCCGTATCGACCTAATCTATCACAAGAATCAAATAACTTCAATTTTTTATGGACAAAAAAGAGTAAATTTGTCAGAAAAGGAATTTGCGGTGTTGAATGTGAGGTTTAATCAGGAGTTTTTGAAAAGGGATCTGACCCCTTTTCAAAATCTCTTTAAAAAAGAAGGGTTTTGTGTATAAATAGAAGGTGACTTAAAAGAAAATTTCGACGAACAAACAAACAAATAAATGTTTAGAGAGGATGAATATAAATGCGTATATTTTTAACAGGACCCAGTTGTGTCGGAAAAACGACGATCGGTAAAAAAGTGGGGGAGCTTTTGGAACTCAGTTTTTTTGACCTGGATTTTGAGATTGAGAATTTTTTCGGAACCAGCATTGAGCGGCTCCAAAATCAATTCTTAACGATTCAATTGTTTCGTGCTGAAGCCGCGAAAGCGCTGGAACATTTACTGAACCGCCCGGAGAGCAGAAATAGTGTAATAGCCTTATCGCCGGCCGGCCTTCTGGGAGGATACTGGAGGATAATTAAGAGAGTTTGTGGGATTACTGTAGTGCTTACTGACACGCCAGAAAACCTTCTGAAGAAGATCAGATTCTACGATATTGATACACAACCAATTGAGGTTGAGCTGACCGATGAGGATAAGAGATATTATCTGAGAGAAATTAAGTTGGATAACACCTATTTCAAAACAAGTTACAAACGTGCAAACCTGCAGGTTGATATCTCTGGGCTGGATCCGGATCAGGCGGCTCGCAAAGTCATAGAGGTTGTCGAGGAATATATTTTGGAAAAAGGATCAGACCCCCTTTCCAAATCCCCTATGTATCCGCAATAAAGTGACAGCCAATTGAGCGGGTGTTGTGCAGTGCGGCGTTTACAATAATCCCGGCACTAATGACAGCATTTCTCAGCTCGATTATCTCCTTATTTAGAGATGAGTGCTGGTAGAAATCAAATATCCTGTGTGAAAAGTAGCTTAAATCCGAACGTGCACGGGTCAGACCCTTTGTGGTTCGGACGATTCCGGCGTAATTCCACATGGTCATCTGTATCTCCTGCCAATCCTGTTTCAATAGAAGTGGATCAAACTCTATCCCGGAAGCAGGACTGCTCCATTCCGGAATTGCACTAAACCTCATTTCTGATAGCTGGTTTATGCTTTTACTTATAGAATCAGCACAATTTCTACCCCATAACAGTCCTTCCAGCAGAGAAGTTGAAGCGAGTCTGTTAGCACCGTGCAGTCCGGTACAGCTTACTTCACCGATTGCAAAGAGATTCCTGATTGATGTTTGACCGCTAGAATCCACCTTTATGCCACCGCAAAAATAGTGGGCAGCCGGAACAACGGGTATCGGTTCCCGGGTAATATCTATTCCGCCGTCCATGCAGGTAGTATAAATTTTTGAGAAACGCTTTTCTATGGGTTCAGTTCCGGTATAATGGTTTGCAAGATCAAGAAGTATATATTCAGAACCATTTTTTCCCATTATATCGAAAATACTTCTAGCTACCACATCACGGGGTGCAAGATCCTGTAATTCTGAATAATCCTGCATAAATTGATACCCGTTAAGATCTGTCAATCTTGCTCCTTCGCCACGTAAGGATTCCGAGATAAGAAAACGCTTTATATCACGATGGAAGAGAGAAGTCGGATGAAACTGCACAAATTCAGCGTTGATAATATCAGCACCAGCCCTGTAGGCCATGGCAATACCGTCTCCTGTTGCGGATTTGGGATTTGTTGTGTGCTGATAGAGATTTCCTATCCCGCCGGTTGCAAGGACAACTGTATGGGCAGGAAGTTTTATGACCTCACCGGATATATTATCCAGAGCATACACCCCCATGACAGCTCTTGCAGCATACAGCTCCTGAGTGTCGAGAGAATGATGGTTATTAGTAATGAGGTCAATTGCTGTGGTGTCTGTTAAAATTTCCAGCCCTATTTTATCTGCATAAACAGTTAGTGAGTGTTGTATCTCCTCTCCGGTTAAGTCCTGGTAGTGTACAATTCTTCTTTGAGAATGAGCCGCTTCCTCTGTATAATCCAACGTGCCATCTTTGTTTTGATCAAATTTGGTTCCAATGTGGTTAACAAGAAAATTATTGACCAGTTTTGGGCCGCTCTCACTAAGATCTCTTACCGCCTGTCTATTATTATATCTGCAGCCGGCTTCAAAAATATCATGTGAAAGGCTGTCGGCAGAATCTCCTTCACGCCATGCAATAATACCGCCTTGTGCATGCTGAGTGTTGGTATTTGAAATGGATGATTCCTTTGTGATGAGTAAAACATTTTTACCAGCCTCTTTCAGGGTGATTCCGCAGGTGAGTCCGGCAATTCCTGTACCGATAACAATAGCATCATATACTTTATGCATAATCAACTCCTCTGGACTATAGCAATCATGTTCTTAAGTGCCTGAGCCGCATCTTTCCGTACAGATTCAGAAACAGTAATAATATGATCCGGGTATTGTACCTGCAGTGCGGCTTCAGTTATGGATTCAAGCATGTTTTGAAGGTTTTTAATGTTGGTTTTTTCCATATTTCCGCACCGCGATTCAAAAATGGGAAAAATATGTTTGTCAGGGAAATCAGCGGAAACCCGGGATACAAAATTATACTCTGTTCCGACTCCCCAGATGCTGCCAGCAGGAGATTCTTGAATGATATTGTACATATATTGGGTAGAACCGGCAGAATCTGCAGCAGCAGCAACTGATTCCCTGACTTCCGGATGTACAACGACTCGTATTCCGGGGTGTTCATCCCGGATACGTTCAATATGTTTCGTAGTAAATCTCTGATGTACCCGACAGTTTCCATCCCAGAGGAACAGCTTAATATTCTCTGGTTTCCCGGTTGTCTCTATAGTACAGTCCTGCCGTACTATTGCAATTTGCTCATCGGATAAAGAGAGCTCTCTGGCAGTATTTATACCCAGACAGTAATCAGGCAGAAAAAAAACAGGACTATTATTCCGAAGATAATGAATCATAATTTTTTTGGCATTTGAGCTGGTGCATACCGAACCGCCGTATTGTCCGCTGAGAGCCTTTATATTGCCGTATGCATTCATATAAACAACAGGTATCGCGGAATATCCGCTGAATTCATGTATTTTCCGCATAGCATTTTCTGCCTGGCTGAGTGATATCATATCGGCCATCGGGCATCCTGCATCGGGGGCGGGAAGGATAATTTTCTGGTGTTTTTTTGCCAGAATTGCTGCTCCTTCGGCCATGAATCTGACTCCGCAGAAGACAATGAACTCGGCATCGGTACTGCTGACATCGACGGCAAGTTTGTAAGAATCACCGATAATATCTGCACAGGCAATAATCTCCTGTTTCTGGTAATGGTGAGCTGGAATGACAAGCTGATCACCAAGCTGTTCTTTTAGCTTTCGGATATGTTCATTCATAATCAATTATTCCTCTAGTGTCTCATATGACAGATGTCTACTGAATTGAGCTGTATTGACGTTATTTTCGAAGAGAAAAATCAAAAGCAGTTACCGAATGTGTCAATCCTCCCACCGAAATGAAATTAACACCTGTATCAGCTATTGAGGGGATTTTTTCAAGTGTAACATTTCCAGAGGCTTCAGTTTCTGCTGTTTCACCAACCATAAGCACAGCTTCCTTCATCATCTGAAGGGACATATTATCAAGCATAATCCTGTCTGCAGCTGAATCAAGTGCCAACCTGACCTCCTCCAGAGTTCTGGTTTCAACTTCAATCTTATAGGTGTCACCCCACATATTCCGAATTTTCTGTACTGCCTGAGGAATGCCGCCGGCAGCATCTATATGATTATCTTTAATCATGACCATATCATACAGACCCATTCGATGGTTTTGTCCTCCGCCGCAGGTAACGGCATATTTTTCCAGCTCCCGCAGTCCGGGTATAGTTTTTCTGGTATCAAGAATTACCGCTCCTTTTGCTTTGAGGGTATATTCATATGTTTTTGTGGCTATTCCACTTAAATGAGAGAGGAAATTCAGTGCTGTACGTTCAGCGGTCAGGATAGAACGGACTTTTCCGGAGATAATTGCTACAAGAGTACCGGGGGATAGTTTGTCACCATCATGCTGCAGGAAATTTACTGCTGTTTCAGCATCAACTTCGTTAAAAACTTCAATCGCTGTCATGGATCCGCAAAGGATTCCGGTATCTTTTGAAACCAGGTTGAATGTATCTTTCTCTGTGGTGAATATTGCTTTACTGGTGATGTCTCCTGTTTCAGAAAGATCTTCTTTTAGGGTATGAGCTACAAGGTTCGTCATGGATTATACCTCCGATACTGTTTGAAGAAACAGTATATAATATTCGACAAATTGAGGGAACAGTGTCAAGAAAAAATTCGCACTAATACCCCTAAGATGTAGTTGATATAATAACACTTCCCCTGTAACTCAAAATGAACCGATAGACCGATTTAGTATATTAGTTTGTAAAAAGCTTCCTAGTTATTGAAAAACAGTTTTTATTGCAAACAGTATAAAATCTTCAACACTTTGGTCAGAATCTTCCCTGTTTCGCTTGAAAAACCAAGGCTACAATAAAAAGTGCATGATTAGCATTATAACCAACTGCCGCATAGAGATCGCGTGCAGCCGCGAGTTATCAACAGAGAAATCAGGAGAATCGGATTTGAGCGAAAAAGTTCTTGAAATGAAAAAGATAGACAAACGCTTCACCGGGGTGCATGCCTTGAAAGGTGTGGATTTTGATCTATTTGCCGGGGAAATTCATGCTCTGGTTGGCGAGAATGGTGCAGGAAAGTCTACCTTAATGAAAGCGCTTACCGGTATCTTTCCAAAAGATACCGGTGAAATACGGTATCTTGGGAAATTGTTTAATCCCCGGGGACCGAAAGAAGCTATGAAAATGGGAATCGGGATAATACATCAGGAACTTAATATGATGGATCACCTAACCGTTGCTCAGAACATATTTATTGGAAGGGAATCGACAAAAGGCAGGAGTTTTCTACTAGATGAGAAGGCTCAAAACAAGCGCACGGAAGAACTTTTTACCCGATTGAATATGAATATTGATCCTTTGGAAATACTTGGGAACCTTACCGTCGGAAAGCAGCAGATGGTGGAGATTGCCAAAGCTGTATCCCATAATCTTAAAGTTCTTATTCTTGATGAACCGACAGCAGCTCTTACCGAGACCGAAATACAGGAACTATTTGCAATTATGCGCGGTCTTGCTGAAAAAGGCGTAGCAATGATCTATATCTCGCACAGAATGGATGAGATTAATAAGATAACAGACCGTGTTACTGTACTTCGTGATGGCGAATACGTCGGTACAGAGAATACCAAAGATATTACCAAAGAGCAGATTATCAACATGATGGTTGGGCGGGTAATCTATGAAAAACCTAAAGCAAAAAGTAATGTACCTGAAAACGCGAAAGTGGTTTTACGGGTGGACAGTCTGAATGCAGGAAAATTTGTACAAAATGTAAGTTTTGATCTAAGGAAAGGTGAGATTCTTGGATTTGCAGGACTTATGGGTGCAGGCAGAACGGAAACTGCAAGAGCACTGTTTGGCGCAGACCCCATTGAGAGTGGAACTATCGAAATAAAAGGATGTCCTGTTCGAATAAAATCACCAATGGAGGCTGTTTCACATGGAATTGGATATCTTTCAGAAGATAGAAAGCGTTATGGCTTGGCAGTAGATTTAAGTGTATCGGCTAATGCAGTAATGGCTTCGTATGATGATTATGAAAAAGGCTTATTCATCCACGCGAAACGGATTGAAAAAGTTACCCAGAAATTTGTTGAAAAACTGAAGGTTAAAACACCCAGTCTTGATCAGCTCCTGAAAAACCTGTCAGGCGGAAACCAGCAGAAAGTAGTTATTGCAAAATGGCTTATTAAAGATAGTGAAATTCTCATTTTTGATGAACCAACAAGAGGAATTGATGTTGGTGCAAAAAGTGAAATTTATACCTTGATGAACGAACTTGTTAAAGAGGGTAAATCAATAATCATGATCTCTTCCGAACTTCCGGAGATTCTTCGGATGAGTGATCGGATTGTGGTCATGTGTGAAGGAAAAAAAACCGGAGAACTGGCTATTGAGGAAGCGAGTCAGGAAAAAATTATGCAATATGCCACAATGCGAAATCAGGAGTAACTGTTAATGAAAAGTTTAGGAAAAGATAAAACATTTTTTGATAATATGAAGGAAATCGGCCTTCAGAAATTTTTAGCACCCGCAGCCCTGGTGATACTATATGTGTTTTTTGGTTTTTTCGGCAGGAACTTTTTTTCATACTCAACGTTAGTAAATATACTTGACTCATCCTACTACATAGGGTTTGTTGCAATCGGTGTTACTTTTGTAATTATAACCGGTGGAATTGACCTCTCTGTCGGAACAGTAATGATGTGTGCGGCAATCATTGGTGGAACCGCCTATAAAACTTGGGGTTGGCCAATGTGGCTTTCACTGCTGCTTATAATGGCTGTTGCTACCGCCTTTGGTCTTTTCAACGGAATTATGGTATCCCGCCTGAAACTTCCTCCTTTCATTGCCACCTTGGGAACCATGATGATTTCAATGGGTGTTGGTTCAATCGTATCCAATGTCCGAAGTGCAACGTTTCCTACAAGAGCTGCTGCAGACGGATGGTTCAAAAGTATCTTTAAATTTATCAACAGTGAAAATAATTCGATTCCCACAGGTGCAATAGTGCTGCTGGCAGTTGCGGTGATTGCTTTTATCATTCTGACGAAGACAAAGATGGGGCGTTATATTTTTGCAATCGGCAGTAATAAGGAAGCTGCCCGTCTTTCAGGGGTAAATGTTAAGAAGTGGGAAATGATGGCCTATGTTATCAGCGGGATTACAGCCGGTTTTGGTGGAATAGCATTTGCAGCGGTATACACTACGGTAATGCCTGCACAGGGACAGGGTTTTGAGCTTTATGCTATCGCGGGAGCAGTTATAGGCGGAACTTCACTTTCCGGTGGAATTGGATCGGTTTTCGGGACTCTTATTGGTGTCTATATCATGAGTGTTCTTCGTGTCGGACTTCCGTCAATGGATTTACAGGCACATTACCAGACTTTCTTTACCGGTGTTGTAGTTATAGGGGCAGTACTGCTGGATATTTATCGAAACAAAAAAGCATCAGAAGTTAAATTACTTACCCCGGCTGATTCATATAAAGAAGAGATGCTTGAAAAAGCAGCACTTCTCAAGGAAAAAATGCGATCAGCAGTAAACGGAAGTAAAGAAGAGATTTCTATAAAAAAAGATATAGCGGCACTTCAACTTGAGATGAAAACAACTTTCAGGAAGATGAAAGCTGAAGAAAAGGCAGAAAAAGCCAGGATTCTTGCTGAAGAGAAAGCGGCTGAACGTGCATTTCAGCAGAGCGTTCGGAAAGACAGAGAATCCGAATAGATGTATGCAGTTGTTTATAGTGTAAGGGTAAAACCTCACTATATATAGAGTTTTATATCCTGTGGTATAAATCACGGGGAAAAGTTTTAGGAGGATTATATGAAAGTTTCTAAAAAAATTGGTATCGTTTTACTTACAATGGTACTGATGGTCTCTGTTTCTATGTCTCTCTTCGCAGCCGCTGAAGCTGAAGGCGGAACACCTTACATTGCAGTAATTTCAAAAGGTGAACAGCACGACTTCTGGCAGCAGGTTAAACTGGGTGCTAATGCAGCAGCAGCTGAATATGGTGTAGACATCACCTTTGAAGGGCCTGCATCAGAAAGTGATGTACAGGATCAGGTTGAAATGCTCAACAACGCCATGGCAAAAAATCCTGTAGCTATTGCTCTTGCAGCGTTAAATACAGAATCTGTGATTGATCAGCTTCAGCAGACATTGAACAAAGGTATTCCTGTAATCGGTTTTGACTCAGGTGTTCCGAATGCTCCAAAAGGATCTATCTATGCAAATGCTTCTACTGACAACTATAATGCAGCCGGTATGGCAGCAGTAAAAATGTTTGAAGTAATCAAAGCAGATATTGAAAAAGCTACAGCAGCAAACCCTGTTAAGATCGTTGTTATGAACCAGGATGCAGCAGGTGAGTCACTTCTTAGCCGTGGTAAAGGGTTCAGAGACACAATGATTGATCTTATTGTAAAAGAGACAGCTCTGACCGCTGCAGATATTAAAGTAATGGGAAACACTGCTTATATCGCAAGCAACAGCCCGACCAGTGGAAAGAAAGTCATGATTGAAATGGTTGTTCCTGCATCAGCAGCAGCAACTGACGGTGCAGCTGCAGCTACAGCAGTTCTTAATAAAGTTAAATCGGACAAAGTACTTGGCGTATTCTGTTCAAATGAAGCAACAGTAAAAGGCATTCTAGCAGCAACAAATGATGGTGCAGATTTGGCTTCTAAATATACTGGTCTTGTAGTTCTGGGATTTGATGCTGGTGCTGGTCAGAAAAATGCTGTACGAAACGGGTACTTCCTTGGTTCAATAACTCAGGATCCTTACTCAATCGGTTTCAAAGCAGTTGAACTTGCCTACAAAGCCTACAAGGGCGAAAAAGTTGCAGACGTTGATACTGGTGCCAAGTTCTACAACAAAGACAACATGGACGATGCAGATATCAAAGGTCTTCTGTACGATTGATGCTAATTAATGCTGAATAAAGCACTAATTTATAACTTTCCAAAGCCTGCTGGATTTATTTTCGGCAGGCTTTTTCAGTTGATGCAAGGCTTTGGCTGGTATAGAATGAATTTTACATTCAATGCAGGAGGCAGATTATGTCGGAAGAGAGCATAATACGTTTAGAGACAAAAATTTCCTATCAGGATGATCTGATCCAACAGCTGAATGAGGTGGTTATTGAGCAGCAGAAGCAGATCAGGGATCTGGAGAGCAGAACAGACATTCTTACGAAGAAACTGGAAGATCTGCTGGAACTTACTGCGGAAGAGCGGACAAGCGGGGGTAAGGATCGACCCCCGCACTACTGATATAGGTTTCCAGGAAGCGGGGGTTAGGATCGACCCCCGCACTACTGATATAGGTTTCCAGGAAGCGGGGGTAAGGATCGACCCCCGCACTACTGATATAGGTTTCCAGGAAGCGGGGTTAGGAGCGACCCCCGCACTACTGATAGTTACATATTAACAACGGTTTCCGATACCTTCCGCATCAACTAATTGTTCGGCATTAAATTTTCTGCACATTTTTTTCAACTCAATAAGCATCCAGGTTGCAGTCAGCAAAGTCGCCATCAGATCGGCTATAGGAAAAGCGATCCACACACCGGATAGCCCAAGAAATCCCGGCAGGATAAGAACTAATGGAATGAGAAAAATAAACTGCCTGCTTAGACCCAGGAAAAAAGCCGGAATTGCTTTACCGGTACTCTGGAAAAAGGTTGAGCCGATAGCCTGAACTCCCAAAAGAGGGATCATCATCATTACTATTCTCAAAGCAGGGACTGCAATGGCAAGAGCCTGAGCATCTGAAGTGAATATGGTGAGTATAAATCTTGGGAAAAACATTATAAGGAGAAATCCAAATAGACCAATCAAGGTAGATACAAGAATCGCCTTCCAGACAACTTCTTTGACACGATCCATCCTTCTTGCACCATAGTTGTATCCGGCAATGGGTTGGAATCCATGGACAAGACCGAAAACAGGCATAAGAAAGAACATCATAACCCGCAGTACCATACCATAGGCAGCAATAGCCATGTCTCCACCGTATATTTTCAGCATATTGTTGACAGCCAGAGCCATCAGACTGCCGCCTGCCTGTCGGACAAAAAATGAGAAGCCCAGGATCACCGTTTCCCAGAGCACTTTCAAACGAATTTTAAAAGAGGATAGATGCAGGGGGAGAATGCTCTCATTTCGTATGAAGAACCTGATCGCATATAAAGCAGAGAGAATCTGGCTTATTACCGTGGCAATAGCCGCGCCGCGAATACCCATATTAAATCCAAAAATAAAAATCGGGTCGAGGATTATATTTGCACCAGTACCAATAACCATTATGAACATTGCCGTTTTAGCTTTTCCCTCAGCACGGATGATGTTATTTGAGGACATGGAAATTGAGATGAATATTGAACCGTAAAGGATGATTGAGAGGTAGTCCCGGGAATAGGGCAGGATGTTCTCTGTAGCCCCGAATGCAGCAAGCAGAGGTTCGATAAATATTGTACCGAGAACGGTAATAACAAGGGCTGTGATTACCGTAGCAGAGAGAGCTGTTCCTGCTGCATTGGCTGCAGCTTCCTCATTCTTTTCTCCGAGGCGGCGGGAGATGATTGATGCTGAACCAACCCCGAACATCTGTGCAAAGGCTGAGATCAGCATCTGCACAGGGAATGCAATACTTAAGGCGCCGATTGCCAGTGGACCTACACCCTGACCAACATAAATCGTATCTACAAAGTTATAGAGTGCATTAACGAGCATACCTATTATTGCAGGGATCGAGAGCCGCCTCAGTAGAGGCCAAATAGGTTCTGTTCCCAGGAAAGTTTTAGAGTTAAGTGCCTGTGCACCGGCTTTCAATATTTTTTCTGACCTTTTTGCTGCTTTTTTATTATTCGTATTCATATGGAGACTCCTGTAGTTGCCGGACAATATTCTCGAGAGTCGTCAAAGAGTCCCAGAATTGTGCTATATCTTCCTCTGAAAGGATCGAAAGCCTCTTCCCAATATAGCGGGAAACATCATCACCGCACTGTTTTGCAGTGAGTATTCCTATATCTGTCAAATTGACAAGAACTTTTCTCCTGTCAGTCCCGTCACGATTCCGTTGAACCAGGCCATTGACTAATAAAGTATCCACAACAGAAGTCATTGATCCTTTTTCCAAATTTACATGATGGCAGATTCCTGACATTGGGGAGGGGCCTTTGTTATAGATATAGAGCAGTGTTTTTACCTGTGTGTGATTCAATCCTGCCCGGTTTCCATATTCTGATTCAAACCCGCGAAGAACGGAGTGTATTAATGCAGGGAAAAGGCTGAAAATAATCGTCATTGGATTTGGTTTTGTTTTATCCACAGTTAATCCTTAATGTTAGCATAAATAGTCTTATATCAAAATGTTAGAAATCTAACTAAATGTCAAGCCTATAGTGCCGAAATCAGGAGAACTGTTTAGACTCATGCCATGGGTTACAATAGTACTGCATCAATCAAGGCATGATAATTATCTTCTGTTCGTGAATTTATCTTTTCCAAAGGAGTGCCTGTTGTTGATATGATCAGATGGTCAGGGCCTAGTGTATCAATAATAAGTTCTACTTTTTGTCTGATCTATAGTTCCCAAGCACTTTCGTATCACAGTTTCACATAGGCGTGTCCTTCCGTAAAATCTGATGGAAGGGCATCCTTTTTAGCCCATTTCCAAGCTGTTTTTTCCCGATTCCAAGGGTTTCACCCCAGCTTCCCAC
>JADHUD010000020.1 GCA_016784705.1 Spirochaetia bacterium
ATTTCCTACATACACGACACCCTGCTGGCCAAGGAGAGCTGCCTTCGCTTTTCCACCACTGTCATATGGTACCCATGTGGCTTTTATACCGGCATTTTTCCATATTGCCTGGGCAGTCACATGATCTAGCCCGCCTGTTGCAGGTCCCACCCAAAGCTGTTTCCCGTTTTTAGCTTTTGCGTCCGCGACAATATCATCCCAGGTTGTTACATCATTCTGGATATTTGTGATAACGCATTCCGGATCTATCTGCAGCATTGAAATCCAGTCAAACTCCTCGACGCTGATGTCAGTCTCAGTATTCGCCAGTTTAGAAACGACGGATTTTGTCATGTACATCAGGTTATATCCATCACTTGGCTGTTTTCGTGCGTATTCCAGAGCGACGATACCGCCCGCACCCGGCTTGTTCTCCACGACAATAGTTGCATCCGTATACTTGGAAGCCACATCGGTAAACTTCCGGGCCAGAATGTCTCCTGCTCCACCCGGGGCAAGGTAGACGACCAGCTTAATTGGTTTTTCTGGAAAGTTATCTCCAGAACTTTCCGCCTGACCTTCAGCAAAAAGGGGGAAGGTCAGCAACATCATAATGACCATAAGTAGGGTAAAGGATACTCGTTTCATTTTGGGACTCCTTTGTCTAATTGTACTAACATCCTCATTGTCTACCTTAACCATCCTCCTGTAAAATAAATAATATTTATGTACACCATTAAAAAGATTGATAAATCGTGACTAACTCTTTCATTGACAACAAAAAACTTATGGGAGAAGCTTTACTGTAGCTGATTATTCATTAGGTGCAGTACCAATAAGGAGTGATGTTATGAAAAGCACTAGTTTCAAGGAATTTCTGTTGAAGACAGGACCACATGGAGATTTTCGAAACTCGGGAGGATCTCTTGCCCGGTCTGTCGGTCAGACACAGCCGGTCATCGTGATTGGCAACGAAGCAGCCGATCTTGATTCAATGGCTTCGGCAGTGCTTTATGCCTACTATCTCAATTATACTGATCCTGAAGTTACTGTGAGGCCTCTCATTCCAATACCTCGCGCCGATTTCAAGCTACGTACAGAAGCTGTGTATCTGTTCTCAAAAGCTGGGATACATGAGAACATGCTGAATTTCGTTGAGGATATTGACCTGAATAGTCTGGCAGCAAACGGCCGCCTTGGGCTGATTCTGACTGATCATAACAAACCTGCTGCCGCCTACAAACATCTGAGTGAGCATATAGCCCGGATCATCGATCACCATGCAGACGAGCAGGCCTATCCGGATTCCGCTCAGACTGATATTCGGCCGGTGGGATCGGCTTGCACTATTGTTGCAGAATATTTCCTTGATAAAGCAAGGGATGTCATTGATCAATCTGTAAGCACACTGCTTCTTGGAACAATTCTTCTGGATACCGTGAACCTGGATCCTGAAGCCGGTAGAGTGACTGATACGGACAGAAACGTTGCTAAACAGTTGATCAGCATGTCGGGAGAGGACCAGCAGGCTTTGTTTGATGCGCTCCAGTTTGAGAAGTTCAATGTTTCACAGTTGAGCAGTTATGACCTTCTGCGAAAGGATTACAAAGAATGGCAGTTGGGGAAGATTATGTGCGGCATCGGCTCGGTATTGATGTCAGCTGAGAAATGGGTGGAAAAAGATCCTTCTATTGCTGAAGCTTTCAGAAAGTACAGTGATGAGCATGGGCTCGATGTACTCATATCCATGAACGCATTCACCAGTCCGGATTTTACCCGACATTTGGGTGTGTACGCGAAAAACCCTGCCGTCAGGCAGCAGTTGATATCATTTCTTGAAGCCTCTGACCTGCAGCTGGAACAGTTCAAGAACATATCGGATGAGGATGGCGTTGTCTTTTATAACCAGAAGAATCTGGGAATATCCCGGAAAAAGCTCCAGCCGCTGTTGAAGGATTTCTTTGAACAGCATTCTGCACGTTGAGCACGACTAGACATACTGCTGATCAGCACTGGAGTGATCTGATAACGTGAGCATAGAAGGGAAGCTGCAGGAGCACATATGGTTGAAGTAGAGTTCAAGAGAGGGAGAAAACTTCTTGTTTTTATTGTAAATGAGCAGGATGTACCGATAGACGGTAACTCCTTCGACCTTCAGTTTCTTCAGCAGCCCGAGTTCAACGTCCTTCTGAATCTCAAGACTGCTGAAGAAAGAAATTCCCAGGTTATTGCTGACCATATTCTTGATCATTGATTTGTTATCTACTTCATAGGCTAGTCGGTAGGGAATAGAGAACTTGTGGAAAAACGTATCGACGGCATTCCGTGTGACGGTGTTCCGCAGAGCCGCGATGACAGGCTGATCAGCAAGTTCCTCGACGGCTATGTGAGATCTTCCCGCAAAGGGATGGTCTTTACCTACGGCAATCACAACCTCATCGGTGAACAGGAGCCTGCTTTCAAGACAATCGTCACTGACTGCTTTCTCACTTGATCCGATGATGCCTAAATCGAGCTTCTGCTTCTTCACCATGGATATAGTATCATGACTGTTTGTGCACTCGATAGAAATGGTGATGGAGGGATGCTTCTTGAGAAAAGCGGACAGGCATTGAGGAACTATGCGGGATCCAGGAAACTTGCTCACTCCGAGTTGAATTGTCCCGTGTTCCTTATCCTTGAGCATGTTGAGCGCAAGATGTGAATCCTCGAATGTCTCCAGCAATGAGTACGCATACGGAAGAAGCGCACGTCCCGCGACAGTGAGTTGTATATTCCTCCCCACCCGGTCGAACAGCTTGATGCCGTACTCATATTCAAGATCCTTGATATGGGCGCTTACTGCCGGTTGTGTCAGGTACAGTTCTTCCGCGGCGCGGCTGACGCTCAGCAACTTGGAGACCTTGGTAAAAGACTTAATTTTATACAGCTCCACTGGTGACCTTCCTTGGAAGGATCTGAACGATAACCTTCTCTTATAACCTCAATAATGATAATTGATTAGACGCCATAAAACAAGGGCAGTACGATGATAGAATCTAAAGGAGTTAATCAATGAAGGTATTTTTCAGTAAAGCAAAAGCCATAGAAGCTGATATTGATAAGTTTCTGGACAATATTTCTGAAGTAGCCATGTCATTCAAGCAGGGGTTTGTCGAGTATCAGAACAATCGGCTGGAAGAGTTCGAGGAGCGAAGCAACATTGTACGCCGGATCGAACGGGAAAGTGATGATGTACGTAGAAGAATCAAGATTACGCTTTATAAAGAGCTGCTCATTCCCGATGCCAGAGGTGATGTGCTGGGATTGATCGAAAATCTTGACAATGTAATCGATAAAGCTCATGCAGTCCTTATGCAGATATCCATCGAGAAGCCGATTATCAGGGAAGAGTTCAAAGATGATTTCCTGCAGTTGGCTGAGGCTTCGAGTAGGAGTTCGCTTGAGCTAGTATCTGCCTCAAGAGCATTTTTTCGAGATATATCACATGTCGCTGACTTTCTGAATAAAGTCCATCACTGGGAGCATGAGGCAGATATCATTGAGGAGAGGATAAAGCGCCGAGCGTTTGCAGAGGAAACAGATATTCCGAAATTCAGTTTGCGTATTCATGTACGTTATTTTGCTGAAAAGATTTCCCAGTTAGCTGATGAGGCTGAAGCAGTCGCTGAGCGTCTTGAAGTATATACCATAAAACGGAGCATATGATGCTGGTTGTACTCATTTTCCTGACCAGTGGGCTGTTTCTTGGATGGTCCCTGGGCGCCAATGATGCAGCAAATGTATGGGGAACAGCCGTCGGCACGCGAGTGGTGAGATTCAAAGTTGCTGCAATTTTCTGCAGCGTCTTCGTGATCATCGGTGCTGTTGTCAGCGGTACCGGGGCATCTCATACCCTGGGGAAACTCGGTTCAATTTCCGCACTCCCCGGAGCATTCACCGTCGCTCTTGCA
The DNA here is from genome assembly GCA_016784705.1 of Spirochaetia bacterium. GTDB lineage: Bacteria > Spirochaetota > Spirochaetia > JABMQR01 > JABMQR01 > JABMQR01. The sequence goes on from JADHUD010000020.1 coordinate 3,933, forward strand.
GCCGCGCTGGCTGTTTACTGGATGACAAAGGCTGCGCTCCCAGTGTCAACATCACAGGCTATTGTGGGATCCATCATCGGCTGGAATCTCTTTTCCGGAACACACATCGATGTGCAGGCCCTGCAGAAAATAGTCGGGACTTGGTTATTCTCCCCGATACTGACTGCTGTGTTCGCAATTATTCTCTATCATATTATCTCACGTCTGCTGAAGCGTGTGAAAATACATCTGCTTCGTCTGGACGGTTGGACACGGCTCCTGTTGATCGCAGCAGGAGCTTTTGGATCGTACAGCCTCGGCGCCAACAATATTGCGAATGTAATGGGGGTTTTCATCGAAAGCACCAGTGAGGTGTTCCAGGATTTCTCTCTGGCAGGATTAGTACGTATAACGGGGGTTCAACAGCTGTTCTTCCTGGGTGGGATTGCTATAGCTGTCGGAGTATTCACCTATTCAAAACGTGTTATGTATACCGTCGGTTCGGATATCTACAAACTGTCCCCCATCACAGCTTTTATTGTCGTCCTTTCCAGTGCAATCGTTCTGTTTCTGTTTGCCTCCCAGGGTTTGAAGGATTTTCTTGTATCGCAGAATCTTCCCTCTTTTCCCCTGGTTCCTGTTTCAAGTTCGCAGTCCATTGTCGGTGGAGTTATCGGTGTGGGTATTGCGCGGGGGGGCAGGAATCTGAATCTGAAGATTATCGGGAAAATCGGGCTCGGCTGGATAGCTACACCGATTATTGCTGCTTTGATTTCGGTGGTATGTCTATACATCGTGCAGAATGTATTCGATCTGCCGGTATTTTAAATTTTTTTACAAGGAGTCATGTATGAGTAAGGAAAAACTTGAAGTTGGAGCTGCTTCCGCTCCGCGGTTTGAGTTCAGAACATTCGGAAGAGCATTTGAACAGCAGTCATTCAGGATGGCAAGGCTTTCTATGCCGGTACCTGAAAAAGTCTGGGAGCGCCGGTCCGAAGAGATCTACATTGTATCCGCAGCGAATGATATCAACAATACAAAGATCCGGAACGGGAAGATGGATATCAAGACCTTCGTTCAGGAGAAGCAGGGTCTTGAACAGTGGAATCCGCTGATGAAAGGGGAATTCCCTATAGGCAAAGAGGTCCTGACTGGAGAAGTCTTCCCCGCATTCCAGGTCGAGATGCCCTCATTGAACAAGCAGACGTATACGCTGGATGAGTTTTTGGACATGATCAAAGCAAATCCCCAACTGCAGGCAGTGAAAGTCGAAAAGCAGCGCTTCGGTTATATGGTCAATGATACGATCTGTGAAATTGCAAATGTCTGGATCAATGGCGCAAAACTGGTCACTTTGAACAGTGAATCAACTGTAATTGATGATATTCTGAAAACAATAGATGATGTAGGATTGAAAGGGAATGAGAATATCAACTATCTGCAGGCGATCAAGAGAGTGATCGGAATGATCGACGCTCCACTGGCTAATTGAGGGTCATCGTGGGGCACGCACAATGGTGCCCCCAGTTTTAAGACTGAATTACTGTGAAAGTCAACCAGTTTTTTCACTGGTAAGGTAAGCAATTTTTACCAGGGGTTGGTAAGGTATTTTTTCTTAACTCTAATAATTAATTTTTTCTTAACGACGGTAAGGAGTTTTTTCAGAGGTATGGTAAGCAGTTTTTCTCTGACTGAAGATACTCCTATGGTAAGGGTAATTCTTTGTGCTGATGTTTCATTCGGTATGATTGACCCTTCAGTGAAAAGCCTCTTGCATTGTAAAGGAAACGATCAAGCAGAGCTGTAGCTAAAACTCTGTCACCTAGCAACTCAGCCCATTCACTGACATCTTTGTTTGAAGTGATGATGATTGAGGTTCGTTCATACAGGTTGCTTACAAGAGTGAAGAAGGCATTTGCCTGATCTCTCGTGATTGGAAGAAAACCTATCTCATCAATGATGAGAACCTGACATTTATTGATCCTACGAAGCCTGAAAGCTGCTTTTCTATTCGTTTTTTCCTGTTCGATCAGCGACATCAGAGAGGACATTCGTTCAAAACAAACGGTGTATAGGTCCACCCTCCGAAGAAATGAGGATGAGACTGCTGCAGTTTCTTCGAAGCCGCGGATATTCCATTGATTTCTTTGTTTGTTCAGATCAGAAAATTGATCACACTCCTCTTTTACAATCCGGTATTGAGGTTTTTCCGGTAATAGAATTCGGCCCTGTTATAATTCATGCTGATAGACCTGTGGGGATATCTTGTAAGGAGCCTCTGGATGCAATTTAAGCAGAAAACAGTAAACAACACAGCGCTATCAGGTTCCCCAATAACTGCCGCTGCTTTTCTGCTGCCCTTTCTCACCATCACCAGTATCTTTCTCATATTGCAGAGTGCCCAAATTGAAATACCGCGCTTCTGGGCATATATCCCCTTCTCTCTTTGTATTGGCTCTCTTGAAATTGTAAGCGGTGTATTCCTTACTGAGCAGAGAAGACACACCACCGCACTGTCAGAAATAAGAAGGGCTGTTATTGCTGCAGCCTGTATTCTGGGTGTAGCAATTCTTATTACCGGAAAAGATAATTTCCTCTTCGTACCGATAACACTTATCTATGTAGCCCAGTGGCTGATAACCGGTAAGATCAGGAGAATAAGCAGCTCTCTGGAAGTTTTAGAGCAGTATGCAGGTACGTATAGCGGGGTAAAACTGGCACAGCGGATGAGGGATACGATGGAGGAGGCCAGTGCTTTCCATCACCATACCGAACAAATTCACATCATCACACTGATTTTTCTCAATGTACAGTTCGGGTCTGCTTTCATCTCTCTGCTACTTGGGTTTCAGCTCTCATGGGTGGTAATGTTAGTGTTAGTATTCTCTGCAGGTATCCATTTTCTCCTGCGGTACTTTATCCGTCACCTGTTAGAGAGTCAAAATCTTCTTCATGAGGGCGTAAGGGTTTCTCTGCAGTGCAGCCGGTACCGGACGGCTACAGCCCTGGTGATTATTGGTATCAGCCTTATCGCAGCACTGCTGATAAGTCCAGGATGGTCGTTATATCCCCCGGGAACACTTGCGGATTGGCTGAGCGTGTGCGGTTTAGGAGAAGGCCGGTCTGTACCCTTTGAACAGCCGGAACCGGTGAAAAGTCCGGGACCTGAGCCGGCCGGCTTGCAGGAGCTGCTTGCCGGTCTTCCGCAGAAAGATCCTATGTTCAGGCTTGATATCGTATTCAGGGTGATAGGGATAACGGGTCTTACCCTGATCATATTCCTGATCATCAAACCCTTTCTGCTTCCCTCATTTTACCGGTCAATAAAACGATTTCATCCATTTACATGGCTCTTTTCGGCACTGAAACGTTTTATAGATGGAGTACTCGGTACTGCAGGAGAGTTTGTCCGGTTTGTCCGGGAGTTATTTACCGGAGTTGATAATAAGGAAAAAACACAACTAGATGCTGGGGTATTCCCGGAACTTTTACGGGGAAAACATACCCCGGAAGAAAAGACAGGAGTGGAATAAGGTGGTACGCGCGTTTTTCTCTCTGGTAACAGCTGCTGAATCTCTCGGAATCCGCTACAGGAAATTTGAGGGGCCGGGCGCTTTTATCACCCGGCTGCAATCTGCAGAAGCAATGCCGTCTGAAAACAAAGACATTGCAGAGAGAATTCTCATACTGTTGAACAGTGTCTTCTACGCACCAACCGCTTTACCGGGTAAGGATCTTCAGGAATTGCTGCATTCTATGAAGCAGATGGGGAAATGTTTACAGTCTCACGAACATCATGCCATGATCAATAAAACTTAAAAATATTCTCCAGCATTTCCTTATGTACAGTTCTATAGATATAATAGTCTGAATCTATAGTAATTATCTCTTTTATATGTAACCTTTCTGCCAGGACAACCAATGTGGCATCTGCCAAATCCATGGGTATATCAGAATATTTTTCAGATAAAGATATAACTCTGGTAATATCCTGTACAGTAATTGCTTCGGGAACAACACCACCCAGTTTCACCCATTTAAGAAAGTCAATTTGTGTCTGTACATTAAAATCAAGTAAATGCGATACTTCTGTTATTACAGGCCAGCTCGTAGTAAGAATACCTCTATAATCTTTCATAAAACCTAGAATTTTCTTATGATATTTGTCCCTGCTGTTGAATAACGCTATAAGAGGGCCTGCATCAATGAGCGTGTTTTTCATGCAGTTTCTCTTTCAGCCGTGCTTTATGGTTGGCTGCTAAGTTTTCATCTTTACCATATTTCCCAAATAAATTCTCTCCAACTTCATACGGAGTCATTTTTTGTATATGATTTTCATAATATTCAACAATAGCCTTTTTGATGATTTCTGATTTTGATTCATGTATCAGTTCAATTAAAACAGAGAGTTTATCATTGATATCATCATTCAATCGTACTGTCGTCATACCTTCCTCCGTATTACATATTGTATTACACTTTTCCGGAAAAATCAACTTTATTCTCGTATACCTACCCAAAAAAAACCTTCCGCTATCTGTACCCATAAGCACAACGGAAGGCCTCTCGTATATAAAGGAGCAGATACACCTGCCCGCCCCTATAGTGTTATGATTTTTTCAGATATTTTTTGGTATCAAGAGCTACGGCGGCAACAATGATCACACCTTTCAGGATGTACTGGTAATTCATATCCATGCCCATAAAAGTCATACCGTAACTGATAATAGTGAACATCAGAACACCGGCAATTGCACCGGAAACTTTTCCGATACCGCCGCTGAATGAGATACCGCCGACAACACACGCTGCAATAGCATCAAGCTCATAGCCAAACCCTGTACCGTTATTTGCACTGCCGATTCGGGCAGCTTCAAGATATCCGCCAACACCGTATAACGCACCGGCAAGAATATAGACCAGGATTGTTGTACGCATAACATTTACACCGGAAACCTTTGCAGCTTCAGGATTTCCCCCAACAGCATACATATTCTTACCAAAAACGGTCTTATTCCAGAGGATCCAGACAAGCACACTCGCAACAGCGGCAAATATGACCAAATTCGGAATTCCAAGCGTAGAGCCTATAACCAGTTCGGTGTACCGCACATCAAAACCACCAATTGGTTGAGGTCCGGGAGCACCGGAAGCAAAATAGATCGATAAAATACCATACAGGGTTATCATCATGCCCATGGTTGCTAGAAACGGGTGAATCTGAAACTTAGCCACAACCCATCCGTTTATTGCGCTGAAAAAGGCACATACAAAAATTGCTATCAAGATTGGGACAAACAGAGGAAGCTGAGCCATTTCAGGATAGAAACGTGCGGCATATTCGGGCCGCTGAAGAAGTGAAGCTGAAATAACCGCAGCAAACCCGACAGACCGGCCCAGTGACAGGTCCGTTCCCTGCAGAATAATTATTCCCGCAACACCGAATGCCAGTATCAATCTGACGGATGACTGCGTCAGAATATTCCTGAAAACAGCAATCGAAACAAACTGCGGTTCATTTGCAATAATAAATATAATAATAGAAAAGATTACTATATAAATTGCATTATTAATTATTAGCTCCTTCCATTCGTCGGAAGTTTTGCTGAAGAATTTACCCACTGCCTTAATCATACCTCTGCCTCTCTGTTATTATTCAGGAATTTAGCCGAAAGGTTAAAAATCTCGGCTTGTGAAGTCTCATCAGTAGTTACTATCCCGGAGATAAAACCATTGCTCATCACCAGAATTCTATTCGTGATTCCAAGAAGCTCGGGCATCTCAGACGAGACTACAATGACCGATTTCCCGCTCATCGCCAAATTGATAATTAACTGATAAATCTCAAATTTTGCTCCTACATCAATACCCCGTGTTGGTTCATCCAGAAGAAGAATATCAGGATTTGTCAGCAGCCACCTGCCGATAATCACTTTCTGCTGATTGCCGCCGCTTAATGAACGAATTTTAGCCCGCCGGTTGGGTGTACGAATACGCATATTCTTTATCTGTTTGTCGGTATCTTCCCGCATCTTCCTGTCAATCAGAAATCCCGCCCTATTCTTATAGGATTGCACATTTGAAATTGTTGAATTGAATGTGATATCCGCTACAGGATAGATTCCTGTTTCACGGCGTTCTTCAGTAAGTAATGCAAACCGGTTGCTGATTGCTTTTTGAGGAGATGAATTGTTTATCTTCTTTCCATCTATCAGAATCTCTCCGGAACTCCGTGTCCTGGCACCGAACAGTGCTTCCACCATCTCAGTTCTACCGGCACCCACAAGACCGGCTACACCAAGAATTTCACCTCTATGCAGATCAAAAGTTACATTGTGTACGATGGGAGGATATTTTGTTGTCAGATTTTTCACTGACATGTGCACATCGCCCGGAATATTGGTTTTTGGAGGAAACCGCTCTTCCAGATCCCTGCCAACCATCATATTGACAATCTTCTCCATGGTCAGGTTTTCTATTTTATCAGTTCCAATATAATTACCATCACGAAGAACGGTAACTTCATCGGAAATCCTGAAAATCTCATCCATTTTATGTGATATATAGATGATACTGACACCCTGCTCTTTCAGAACACCGATAATAGTAAAAAGAAGCTTTACCTCATTATCAGTCAGAGATGATGTCGGCTCATCTAAAACAATTATTTTCGCATCATAGGAGACTGCTTTCGCAATCTCAACCATCTGTTTCTGAGATACAGAGAGTTTATCAAGCCTTGTTTTCGGATCCAGGTGGATATTCAGTCGATTGAAAAGTTCTATGGTATCAGCAAGCATCTTCTTTTCATCAACAAAACCGCGTTTTTTGGGATAGCGGCCCAGCCAGATATTGTCAGTAATTGTCCGTTTTGTAACCTGATTCAGCTCCTGATGCACCATAGAGACACCATTTTCCAAAGCATGCTTTGGATCTGTGAAATTGTACTGCTGACCAGTTAAATGGAATTCACCCTCATCCTGTTTGTAGATACCAAAAAGGCATTTCATCAGGGTGGATTTTCCGGCTCCATTCTCGCCCATAAGTGAGTGAACTGTTCCCGGTCTCACATTAAGACATACTGAGTTCAGAACTTTTACACCGGAAAAAGATTTGCTCACGTCTTTAATTTGAAGAACATATTCAGACTGCAAACACATCACCTCCACATAGAAATTTTTTTATTTTCTTACAATATCATTCAAACAAAATCAATTGAGAAAAAAGAGTCCGATTTTGCAGAAAAGCCTGATGATGAGATTCTGCACAGCTCACCCACCATCAGGTTGTATTACTACAAATATTGACAGGGCTAACGATTACTCATGGGCCCTGTCTTAACAATCAGAATTTACTATTTTTAATGAACAGCTAAAAGCCCGGCTTCATTAAAAGTCCTGGTAATTATCAGGAGTTACCGCAACATAAGGTACACGTACTGCTTTTGTTCCATCGGTATCAAGAACCCATGAAGTTCCTGCAGTTACATCTTTGCCCATTGCTGCATTTTTTGCAAGATCCAGAGTAGCACGAGCCTGATTTACACCGTCATTCAATACTGTTCCGTTCATTTCGCCATCAGCTATGTGCTGAAGTGCCTGAGTAAGTGCATCAACACCATACAGGGGGAGCTTTACATTTGCAGCTTTCAGTGCATTGATTGCACCAAACGCCATTCCATCATTGTTACAGATTACCAGCTCAATATCTTTGCCAAAGCTTGCGGTTAACCATGCAGCCATCTTGTCATTTCCATGCGTAGTTGACCAGTTAGGATCTGCTTCAAGAGCAAGTTCATCTACAGCAATACCAGCATCAGTAAAAGCTTTGACTGAATAGATTGTTCTTGCTTCTGCATCAGGATGTCCCGGTTCACCTTTAAGAAGTACATACTGTACAACGCCGTCACCATTTTTGTCCCAATCAGGATTTGCCTTCCAGTCAGCAACCATCATTTCACCCTGGATAATTCCGGACTCTGCTGAGTTTGTTCCCACATACCATACTTTATCGTATGCTGCCATTGCACCAGCTTCGGTAGCCTCTTTATTAAAAAGAATCAGAGGAATGCCGGCTTTCTTGGCTTTTTCAATGATTGTCATTGCTGATGCAGGATCAACCAGGTTAATTGCCAGTACATCTACGCCTTTAGTAATGTAAACATCTACCTGGTCATTCAATTTAGCCTGCTGGCCTTCTGAATCCACAATATCAATTTCAACACCAATCTCTTCAGCATATCTTTCCAGCTCAGGTTTGATTACTCCATTCATGAAATTATCCTGAAAACTGTAGATGTTAGCACCAATGGTTACTGCGCCGTCTTCAGCAGCAGCTCCTGCAAATACTCCGGCAAGAGGGATTAACATCATAATTACTAATGCTGTTAAAAAAAACTTTCTCATATCGTTACTCCTTAAGTTTGTCTGGTATCTTCTGATACCGATATGATAAAAGCTTACCATTGATTCTGATTCCAGCAATGTGATATTCTCTTCTCTGTTTATAAGATTCTACAATTTTCAGCACGAATGGTTATATTTTAATCCAGAGTGAAAACTTTGTAATCTATCCAGATATAGTTATTATCAATAATGGTAAAATTCATCCCGTCAAGATCCCGCATACCCAGAATATATTCAGACAATTCAACTATTGCCTTTGCCTGTGTTAAAGAGTCATTCAAGACTGTTCCGTAGAGATAGCCCGACTCTATCTCTTTCACTGCTTCGGCCAGACCGTCAATTCCTACAACCGGTAGCCAATCTTCATCTAACGGATCTATCCGGCCGTTGCCATTAGTATCATGAAAGAAATCCTCCTGCCGCATCCTTTCCAGCGCTCCAATTGCCATCGCATCATTATTAGAGAGCAGCACTTCCATTCTGCTGCCATACGTTTTAAGTATGTGTTCCATCTTCTCAAAAGCCTGCTCCTGATTCCAGTTTGCAACTTCGGTTATAAGTATTTCCAACTTGAAACCACGTTCCCGAAAGGCTCTGACCACCTCTGCAGTCCTTATCTCCGCATCCTGATGTCCCTGTTCACCTTTCAGGATAACTACTTGAATACTCGTATCGCCATTCCGGTCATACTGATTCAACTGCCCCGGATCACTCCCGAACAGTCCCATTATCAGTTCCGCCTGTAGCTGGCCTGACTGTTCTGCCCTCGCCCCGACATAGTAGGCTTTATCCCAGATATTCAAATCCTCAATCAGCGGCTCCCGGTTGAAAAAAATTATAGGTATCTTCTGATCCTTCATTTTTTTTACTATTGAATAAGAACCCAGCCGGTCTACAGGATTTATTATCAGTAAGTCTCTCTTTCTGGCTGCCATCTCTTCTATCTGCTCGTTCTGAATAATTTGTGAATTTTGTGAGTCAATGGTTTCCAGCTGGCAGTTCGGAATATCACTGATGAGTTCTTCAATCTGACGCGCAAATGTATTGATAAATGGATCATTTTCGTTATAGAGAATCAGTGCAGTCTGTTTCTCCTGGTTACTGCATCCTGTCGAGGTAGCAATAAGTATGAAAGTTAACAATAGCAGGAATCCAATGGTTATGTTTTTCAGTACAGATTGGTTTTTCATGCATTATCCTTCAAATCAGCAGGTAATTCGGCAGGTATCTCAATGGGAATAACCAGCTTGATGTTTGTCATTTCATCAAGCTTGCTGGTAATTATAACATTTCCCTCAACACCGTAATAGAGTTTGAGCCGCTGGTAGACATTTCGTATTCCGACACTGTTTACTTCGTGAGTTCCGTTAAGGATCTTATACATTTCACTGATTCTCTCCTCCGTAACCCCATACCCGGTATTTTCCACCTCAAAAACCAGCAGGTTGTTCTCTTTATATCCACGTATTGTTATTTTTTCCTGTTCATCCCCTATCCCATGGTATATTGCATTCTCAACCAGAGGCTGGAGAATCAGTTTCATCACCATATACTCATAAATGCCTTCATCAATTTCAAATACATACGAGAATTTTTCCTGATACCGGATTTGCTGGATTGTAAGATAGTTCCTGATATGTGACAGCTCATCAGAAACAGGGATAAATGTCTCGCCCCGTGAAATACTGATTCGGAAAAATTTAGCCAGCGCAACAACGGTAGTAATAACATCATCAGTACGGTTGTTTTCGGCAAGCCAGACAATAGAATCCAGGGTATTATAGAGGAAATGAGGATTAATCTGATTCTGAAGTGCACGAAGTTCTGTTTTCCTTTTATCACGCTGTTCTTCAACAACCTTTTCCATAAGTGAACGTATAGTATCGATCATACTGTTAAAGGAAGAAGCAAGCTGCACAACTTCACGCTGCCCGGAGATTGATACCTTTGAATAAAAATCACCTTTCTCAATATTTGCCATGCTCTCCCGCAGCAGCTTCATGGGATTTGAGATTCTTCGGGATATTGCTACTGCAGCAGCTGAGGCAACCAGTCCTGATACAATAAAAATAAGGACTAGGGTCAGGAGCATTCTCCGCTTAGCCTGCGCAACTTCATCAACATCATTCACGGTTACTATACGCCATCGGGTTTGAGAGAGAGGCGTTATATTCATATGCATCACTTTAGCATCTATTTCAGCCGGGAAACCACCGAAGTAATTCTGCACGGCTATTTGTATACTCTCCCGGGAACGAATCTGATCGTATGTTCCCGATGAGTATATCAGCGAGTCCTCATCGTCCAAAATAAGAATATGCCCCCCAGGTCCCAGATTCGTTTTCTCCGCCAGATCGGTTATAGTTCTAAAGTTAAGCTCTATCAATATTACTCCGTTTTTATTCTCACCGGTATCAGTATAGGAAACGGCACGAGACACCGAAATCACCTGTTCCTCACTATCAGCGGAGATACTCCGGCTGTTGTCTGCAGAGAAATGGAATATTGAATTCTCTGCAAGTGCACTGGTAAACCACGATTCATGTGATATTCCATCTTTTCGAGAATTACTTACCGGATCTCCCAGAATTTGTATTCCCTGTGAATTAAAAAGGAATATTGATACAACATCCCTCTTAATCTCAGAATTAATAAGATATATATTCTGCAGTTCAAAAGCTGAACTGTTAACATCAAGATTAAGAGATGCATACTGTATATAATTGGCTGTCTCAATTACACTGTTTATATAGCTCTCATAATTCAGAACTATCTGCTTGTTAATTTCACGCGACTGGCTCTCTACCAGCGTATCTGTCCGCTTCGAAAACGTGGTGTAAAATATAATTCCAGTTACTAACAGTATGGAGAATACAATTCCCAGAATAGCAATGAGTATGTTTTGTCTTATTGATAGATTACGCATTGCTTTTATCACGATAATTTTTCGGAGAAACTCCTATAAATTTTTTAAAACTGTGACTGAAATAGTAGACATCACGATATCCGCACTGGTGAGCAATTTCAACAATTCTGTCGCCGGTAAAATTCAGCAGCTCCTGTGCTTTTTCCATACGGACCTTAGTGAGATATTTTACAAAAGTTGTACTTTTATGTTTTTTGAACAGCAGGCTGATATAGGATATGCTTATTCCGAGCTCATCGCACACGAGCTCCATTGATAGATTCGGATCACGGTAGTGGGTAGTTATGTAGGTTACGGCACTATCGAGCAGCCGCTGAGAGTTGGTCATTTTAGTGGTATCATTTAATGTCCGCAATTGAAGGAGTATGGAGAGAACCCAGTCAAACAGCTGCTCAAGATTGCGAAATCCGGCAATCTTTTCTAAAAGGTCTTCACCGAGGATTCCCTGCATATCTGATTTCACTGACTCGGCAAAATTCACCACAACATTAACCAGATTAATTATATAGAAGCGGTAATTAGCCAGGACATGATTATGCTGAAGTGCGGAATTCCGTAGATCCCCGATAACTCTCCGTATTTCTTCCTCATTTCCAAATTTTGCAGCATATTCGATGGTCTGTACTTCAGCTTCTGACAGGTTCAGAACTTTCGGTTTCTGCCCTTCCAACTGATTTATGTAGACAATTCGTCCGGTATTGAGAAACTTGCTGTAGCCGAGGGCTTTTTCAGCCTCATGATATGCAATCCGCAGGGTTTGAAATTCCCTGTGCAGCTCACTCACCCCAATATCAATTTTTACTGAAAGAAATTTTTCAGTCATTTTCACCATTTCATAAAAGGCCTGATCCACCCTTTTCAGGAAATTGATTCCGCCCTCTTTTATGAGGAACACTATGCCGTCATGAAACATAAAACTGTAGTAACCGAATGTATACCGTTCCAGAATTGTCTGGATAACCGAACGTACAGAAAGTTTAAGTTTTTCATACTCAATCACATCCCGCAGATTCTCATTACGCTCCAGCTGTACAAATGAGAGAAAATAACGTGTATCATCAAGGGATATGCCATGTTCTTTTAAATTTTCTATATCTGAGGCATTCCCGGCAAGTGAGGTAAGCAGATAGGAGTTGAAGTAATTGTCAATTATAAGGGGTATACTCTGTTCATAGCGCTTTCGAAGCACTTCAATATTATATTTTTCCTGGAATTCATCATCGAGTTCAATTTTCAGTTTCTGCAGAAAATTAGATATATCATCCTGCGTGACCGGTTTGGTAAGATAACTTGAGACATGCAGTTCAACTGCTTCCCGGGCATAATCAAACTCATCATATCCAGTAATAAAGGCAACGCGCACTGTGGGAAAATCGCGTTTTATAATGGCAGCAAGCTCAATTCCATCAATATAGGGCATTTTTATATCCGTAAGCACAACATGCGGAGAAAACTGCTCTATAAGTTCAATGGCATCGTAACCGTTTCCAGCGGTTCCTACAACGATGAATCCGCTGTTACTGGAAATTTTCGAGTTAATACGTCCACGAACTTCATCTTCATCATCAACAAGTATCATTTTGTACGGTTCGTTCATCTGAGTCTCCCGGGTTGCCAAAGGCACGAAAAGTGAGAAGGGGATTATTCATAATCCACTATTTGCAGTAATTTGGCAACAAAAAAAGGGGACTTGGACTATGGTTGCGACCAGTTAGCTGCCTTGTGCGTACCGGGCAACGGAGGTGGGGTGGGGTCG
>JADHUD010000021.1 GCA_016784705.1 Spirochaetia bacterium
ATCCTGGACTTATGGGAATGCTGACGGCAATGGTTCTCTCTTTGGGGAATCTGCTGCTGTTTAAAAGCAGCTTGGGGTTTTTCTTTTCCTGGGAACTTATGACAATAACATCATTCTTTCTTATAGCACGAGGTGAAAAAGCTTCGGCCGCTACTCTTAGATACCTGCTTTTTTCACTCGGCGGTGCTTTTTTGATTCTTGCCGGTCTGGCGGTGGGCGGATCTGTTTTATTCACCGATATACTGCCCGGACAAACCGGCTTCGGTATTGTTTCAACAATACTGCTTAGTCTGGGTCTTCTTATCAAGCTGGGTTCTCTGGGGCTTCATATCTGGCTGCCCGGCAGTTATGCGGAATCCGATGACGATCTCTCAACATTCTTTTCATCTGTTCTGAGCAAGGCCGGACTCTATATGCTTTTTATTACTGCAGGGCTTTTTACTGTTCCGCTTTTTACTGCAGGTCTTGGGGAAGGGGTATTTTCTCAGATAAATTCTGCTTCGCTGTTAGGCTGGATTGGAGCCTTTACGGCTTTTGCCGGTGCATTTCTTGCTATATTTAAGGAAGATATCAAATATACCCTGGCATATTCATCAATGGGGCAGGTCGGCTACATGCTGCTCTCCTTTGCTCTTATGTCTCAACTGGGATGGATGAACAGCCTCTATCTTGCTGCTACACACTTACTTTTTAAAGGGATGCTGTTTGCAGCCATAGCGGGAGTAGTTTACCGGACTAAAACCAGGATGATGTATCAGATGGGGGGACTTATCTCCCGTATGCCGATCAGTTTTTTTACGGTACTGATAGCTATTATTGCTCTCTCGGGAGTACCGCCTTTGACCGGATTCGGAGCGAAGTGGATGCTGTATTCTGCACTGATTGAAAAAGGATGGTATCTGCAGGCGGGAGTTGCAATGTTTGCTTCGGCCATTGCCTTCCTCTATCTTTTCAGACTCATCCACGTAATATTTCTCGGACAGCTGAAAGATGAACACAGGGAAGTGAAAGAAGCCCCGATATGGTTCCTTATCCCGCAGATTGTCTTCATTATCGGCATTATGCTTTTTTCAATGTATCCGAATGCTATTTTGAAACCACTGCAGGAAGCTGTTCTGACCTACTTTCCTACCGGTGTAGAATTTGAAGGGTTTACAGTGCTCTCTACTCTGGGATATTGGAACGGCAGTTCTGTAATGATGGTAACCATGGGAGTCTTCATGATTCCTCTAATCTGGATGCTTATTGTACAGAGAAAAAACACCCAGAAAGTCGGGCAGTTTAATATCGTTTTTGCCGCGGAACGTCCCTATAAACCTGAAACAACACATTACGGCTACAATTTTTTTGCTCATTACCGAAAAGCACTCGGTTTTCTTCTTCATCCGGGGGTTACCCGTTTTTGGAATTGGACAGCTTCAGTTGCTGATGTGACCGGGTCATCAATCCGGAAACTCTACAGCGGGAACATTCAGACATATGTACTCTTAATAGTGCTTTATGTAACTATTTTTTTACTGCTGCTGAGAGGGGGATATTAGACCTATGAATGATATATTACTTAAGGCGTTATATACGTTGATATCACTCTTTGTGATTACAAATTATGGTCTGCTTCTCGGCGGAACCATGGCGAGGGTGCGTGCGAAGGTTCAGGGAAGAATCGGCCAGCCGGTTTGGCAGCCCTACATAGATATCATAAAGAATAACTTTAAACGGACCGGTATTTATCATGGGGTCATGTTCTACCTGGGACCGGTTTTCAGGCTTGCAGGCGGACTGGGAACCTATCTTTTCATACCAGCGGTTTACGGTTCTGTTGTTTTTGCAAACTTTTCGTTTTCCGGTGATCTGCTGCTGGTCATGTATTTCATCTTTTTCGGTCAGCTGGGTATGGCATTAGGGGCTGGACAGAGCGGGCATCCATATAGTCCATTAGGTGTAGGAAGAGGACTGGCGCAGATGGCAGCCTTTGAAGTTCCATTTTCACTCTCCATCATAGCCATAGCTGCTCAGTACCAAACGCTCTCAATTACCGAACTTGTTGCAGCACAGCAGGGCGGTATTATGAACTGGATTGCATTTACCAATCCGCTGGCTATGATTGCGGCGATGATATCTTTTCTGGGAATGTCGATGGGAAATCCTTTCAGTGTAGTTATTGCACCGCAGGAGATACCCATTGGACCGCCTACAGAGATGCAGTCCAGTTTTCTGGGCATGCTCCAGACAAACCGTGCAATTTTCAATGGCGCAAAACTTGTTCTTTTTATGAACCTCTATTTTGGCGGTGCAGCAAGTATTTGGGTAATGGTTATCAAAACATTCCTCATCTATCTCTATACAGTAATTGTCGGGGCGTCTTTCCCAAGATTCAGGGTGGATCAGTCTATTCGTTTTTTTCTGGGTATCCCCACATTGATTGGTATTGCAGCCGTAGTGCTGCAGATGCTTTAGGAGCTTATATGAGTGATAGTAACAAACAAATTGATGAAATAGCCTCTCAGATGAAGATGGCTAACGATGGGCTGTCTGAGCAGGATAAAGCATATTTTTGTGATACACGCCCGCATGCTGTGGAACCGTATAAGGGTATTCTGGAAAAATTCGCAAATTGGGCACGGTCACAATCTCTCTGGATCCTTGGATTCGGTACCGGGTGCGGCGCTATCGAGCTGCGTCCGTTGATGACCTCCAGGTACGATATGTACCGGTATGGCATACAGCCCCGGCCGACCCCAAGGCAGGCTTGTGTTTTTGTAATTGGCGGCTATGCGTCAGTTAAAACCGCAAAAAGAATTGTAAGAAGTTATGAACAGATGCAGGGACCTAAATTTGTACTCGGACTGGGCAGCTGCACGGTAAACGGCGGCATGTACTGGGACAGCTACAACACAATAAATCGATTAGACCACTATATCCCGGTAGATGTCTATATCACCGGATGTATGCCGCGTCCAGAGGCACTGCTGGCAGGTTTTAATACCCTGAAAGGAATGATTCGTGAAGGTAAAGCAGAAGGTATGAACAAATATATTGAGAATTTTGACTGGTATAAGGCAAACCAGAAAAAGATCATTAAAGATTGGAATATGCCTGATTACAACTGGTAGGGAGATTGAGAGAAATGAATATAATTGAGGACAAATTTTCTGTCTGGCAGAAACGATTCTCTCTGTCAGGGTTTGAGAATAAAAGTAGTGAACTGGCCTTTGTACAAGTACCGGCTGATCAGACAGTAGCATTCATTACTACCGTACGGGATCTAGACGGATACAAGCATTTGGTATTCTTTACTGCTGTGGATCTGCTGGAAGATGGCGTTTTCAGGCTTACATACATGCTGCATAACTATACTACAAAGCACGATCTGGGAATTCAGACCGATATCTCAAGAGATTCTGCAAGTATGGAATCAATCCATCATCTCTGGCCGCATGGGGCGACCTACCAGCGGGAATTGAAAGAGATGTTTGGAATTGATTTTCCGGGAAGCCCCGGTGTGAATGAGAGCTTTGTGCTGGAAGGCTGGTTTGCCATGCCGCCGATGCGGCGTGATTTTGATACAAAAGAGTATTCAGAAGCCACTTTTTTTCCACGACCAGGACGGAAAACTTTTGACACCCAGGAATATATGAAGGAACAACTCTATCCAAGTGAGGCTGAAACATGGTAGACGCAAAGAAACAGGATCCAAGAAGCAAATTCCCCCCGGTTGAAGGCGGGAAAAGTAGGTATAACCTGACTTCAGGCAAATATATGAAAATCTGGCAGGGACCTCAGCATCCGGGAATTACCGGTAATATGTCTCTGGAATTAACTGTTTGCGGGGATGAAGTTGTCGACTGTAAGACACATGTAGGATACCTGCACCGGGGTTTTGAAAAACTCATGGAACGCAGAAAGTATATACAGTGTTTCCCGCTGGTATGCAGAATTTGTGTTCCGGAACCGGATTTTAACGAATATCTGTTTGCGGAGTGTGTTGAAGAGCTGGCGGGTATCCAGATTCCCGAGCGGGCAAAATGGCTGCGTGCGCTTACTTTGGAAATGGCCCGATTAACCTCGTTCCTTATGTGGATCGGCGGGCAGGCAGGCTCCTTTGGTATGGGAACAATCGGGCAGTGGACGGTTACCATGCGTGACTATATGCTGGATCTGTTTGAAGAACTATCCGGCGGCCGTATTTATCATATGTATATTATTCCCGGCGGAGTCAGAGCCGATCTTCCCGAAGGATATGAAGGGCGTGTTGAAAGCACCCTGAAACAGATAGAGAAGGTGTTAAAAGATGTTGAGCTTGCTCTGATGCATAACTATGTATTTAAGAAACGGGCGAAAGGATTGGGAATCATAACACCCGATATGGTTGATGAGTATGGTATTACTGGACCTAATGCACGGGGAAGCGGAGTGAAAAGGGATATCAGAAAAGATAACCCCTATCTCATATACGATCAGCTTGATTTTGAAATTGTCACCGAAACAGGATCAGATGCGTATGCAAGAACCTGGGTGAGAATGAAAGAGATGTACCAATCTATCGATCTTATTCGTCAAATGATGAAAAAGATGCCTAAAGAGGGACCGTTTTTTCAGAAACTGCCTAATGTTCTTCATTGGAAGGTTCCAGCTGGGCAAACCTATCACAAATCGGAGTGTACCCGGGGTGAATATGGTTTTTATATGGTTTCTGATGGTACAGAACTCCCGAGGAGAGTCTATGTCCGGGGACCAAGTTATACTCATGCGGTAACGCTGATGGAACGGTTAGCGGTAAATACAAATATTGCAGATACAGCCGGATTAATGGTTTCACTACATACATATCCGCCAGAGATTGAGAGGTAAACAGATATGAGTCTTAAAGATATTATTGCACCGTTTTCCGTATGGAAACGCGCATTCGAGAAACCCTACACAACAAAAAAACCACTGGATGAGAGGCCGGGTGCGGCCCGGTACAGGGGATTTCATATAAATGATATGAATAAGTGCATCGGATGCGGTACCTGTGAGGAGATTTGCCAGAATGCGGCAATAGACCTCGTTCCGGTATCGAAAACGGTACATGGTGATTCAGGCTTGCGTCCGAAAATTGATTATGGCCGCTGCTGCTGGTGTGCATTGTGTGTTGATATATGCCCGACCAGTTCACTGGGTATGAGTAATGAGTATATTTGGATTGACAGTGATCCTGAAGTATTCAGATTTATACCGGGACATGATGATAAACCTTGGAACAACTCTGAATTAGGGTATCGAAGAGCTGAGGGGTATGACCTTTTAGAGGGACAGCGTGTTGCAATGCCTATGCTCTCTTTCGAAGAGAGTAAGAAAAGTTTTGTTGAAATGGTACAGGGTTACTCTGCAGAGCAGGCTCGGCTGGAGGCGGACCGCTGTATAGCCTGTGGTATTTGTGTTGCAACCTGTCCCGCACATATGCAGGTACCCGAGTATATTAAGGCAATCAGAGATGATGATATGGGTGAAGGTTTAAAGATTGTATATAATGCAAATCCGCTTCCGGCATCCTGCGGCCGTGTATGTTCACATGCATGTGAATATGTTTGTGCTGTAAAGCATAAAGGGGAAGCGCTCTCCATCAGATGGCTTAAAAGGTATATTATTGACCAGATTTATCTTGGAGATTATCAGAAAGTTCTTGATGAGGGAGAACCCGGAAATGGAAAGAAAATAGCGGTCATAGGCTCAGGTCCTGGTGGATTGAGTGCAGCCTACTATCTCAGTCTTTTGGGATATGCTGTTACTATATATGATGCAAATGATAAAGCCGGCGGAATGTTGAGATATGGTATTCCTGAATACAGACTTCCCTATAATCAGATTGATAAAGATGTTGATTATATTACATCTCTTGGTGTTGAAATTATTCAGAATACAAAAATCGGACGTGATATCCCTTTCTCAAAAATTTATGATGAATTTGATTCGGTGTTTTTCTCGACAGGTCTTACAGACCCCTATGGCCTTGATATCTCCGGAGAAGATTTGAAGGGAGTTATTCCGGGTCTTGAAATGCTGGATGAGGTAACTAAAGGGTTGGTTCCGGATATTGGTTCCTCTGTAGTGGTTGTCGGCGGTGGAAATGTTGCTATGGATGCGGCAAGAACTTCTAAAAGATATGGTGCCGAAGTTACTATACTATACCGAAGAAGGAAAGAAGACATGCCCGCCGATGAGGAAGAGATCGAAGAGGCTCAGGGTGAGGATTGTATTCTGACAACCCAGGCTATTCCTCTGCGTCTTGAGAAAGGCGATAAAACTCGCTTGAAACTCTATTGGGGCAAGGCGGAAATGGTCTCTGAGGGTCCGGGAAAACGTCCAAAACCTGTTCTTATTGAGGGATCAGAAGAGCTGATCGAGTGCGATACGGTAATTACTGCTATTGGGCAGGCTGCTGATTATAGTTTTCTATCTGAAGAGATAACGGCAAAACTCTCATTCAAACGGGGCTATGTGGAAGTAAATGAGTTCTATCAGACTGCAGACCGGAAAATTTTCGCCGGAGGAGATATTGCAAATCCTAAACGGGATGCAATCAGTGCGATTGCTAACGGTCATTCTGCTGCAAAAGGTATTGATATATATTTGACAAATTTTCGCAAACTTAATTAACATACAGGCCGATAGAAGACAGGCGGGAGCAGTTATGATTTTGAATAAGCAGAAATCAGAAATTATGAAAAACATCAAGGAACGGTTTGATGAGGACAGATGTTCAAGGGTTGAAAGGATGCTCTCAATCATGTCCAATCCGGTACGGTTTCATATACTTTGTGCATTGGAAAGAGAGTCTTTTTCTGTTTCTGAACTTGTTGAACTTACCGGCGGGAAACTTTCAAATGTTTCTCAGCAATTGAAAATGATGACTCTTGCCGGGTATGTTGCAAAAGAACGGCTGGGAAAACAGAGTATCTATACAATAAAAGATGAAAAAATCGGTAAGTTGATTAAAAAACTTGAGGAGTTGTTTGGGTCCTGAACCAATTCTGAACCTGGTCTGAACCTGTTCTGAAAAGCAAAAAAACTTCACGGTACTGTAAACTTAAGAAAAATTTGATATAATACCCTGTAATTTTAACAGAAGAGAGAAAATTTAAAAATGATTTTATTTTGAAATTGGCTCAGAGACCATAAAAAATTTTTTACGGTATCATAGTATTAATAGTAATAGATGAGGTAATCATGCTGTACAGAACGTTTCCCAACAATGAAGACAAGCTCTCAATTCTCGGATTCGGGTGTATGAGGCTGCCGATACTCAGTAAGAAAGCCAAGGATATCGATCTTGACCTGGCAGAGGCTATGGTGCGTAAGGCCATTGATAATGGGGTAAATTATATTGATACTGCATGGCCGTATCATGGAGGAGAGAGTGAGAATTTCCTCGCCAGGGCATTATCCGATGGGTATCGTGAAAAGGTGTTTCTGGCTACAAAGTTACCGAGCTGGATGGTCAACAAACAGGAAGATATGGATCGGATTCTGGATAAGCAGCTGGTTAAACTGAATACGGAGTATATTGATTATTATTTAATCCATGCCTTAAACCAGAAATATTGGGACAATTTAACTGCATTAGGGCTTTTTGATTTTATTGAAAGATCACTGAAAGAGGGGAAAATAAAGCATATTGGATTTTCTTTTCATGATGATCTGGATGTTTTCAGGAAAATAGTAGATGCATACCCCTGGGAATTTTGTCAATTGCAGTACAACTTTCTTGATACCGGGAAGCAGGCTGGTGTTGAGGGGCTTACCTATGCATATGAAAAAGGAATGGGAATAATTGTTATGGAACCGCTTCGTGGAGGAGCACTCACCAAGTCTGTCCCGGAGGATATTCAGAAACTCTGGAATTCTGCACCTGTTTACAGAACTCCTGCAGAATGGGCTTTGCGATGGGTCTGGAATGATCCGAGAATTACCGTAGTCCTGAGCGGCATGAGTGCACTCGATCAGGTAGCCGAGAATCTTGATGTCGCAGAAACTGCTGAACCGGGTGCCCTGACGGAAAACGAACTTCAGATTTTCAAGAATGTGAAAAGTGTATATGAATCCCGGATAAAAAATTCTTGTACCGCTTGTTCCTATTGTATGCCGTGTCCGCAGGGGGTCGATATTCCCCGGGCATTCGGATTTTATAATGATGCCTATATTTTTGATGATATTGAGGGTAAAAAGGTTGCTTACGGGCGTTTTTTGAAGGACCAGGGTGCTGATCTCTGCATTGCTTGCGGAGAGTGTGAACCAAAGTGCCCGCAAAATATTAAGATAATAGATGAGCTTACAGCAGTGAAAGAGCTTTTTGCCGAATAGCAGTATGATATGAGAGTCATTCCTCAAAAAGGAATTCTCTGAAATCATTAATAGTTTTAAAAAAGAAATCGCTGTGCTTTTTCATATAATGGGAAATCTCAGGAACAACGATACCCCATCCTGCAGCGCCGATAGCAACTCCGGAACTTCTTGCCATGGAAATAGCCGGTCTTAGATCATCAACAATCAGGGCTTCATCAGGGTTAAGCCGGAATTCTTCAAGAATCTGCAGAACTGGATACGGTGAAGGCTTTCGTTTAAAACTATCCATGTCCCAACCGTAAGCAGCCTGAATAAGATTCTCTGCTCCTACAGATGCATAATCCTGCATTATTTTCTCTTTAATCGAGTGGGAAACCACTGTCAGTATTCCACCTGCATTGTGGTAATCTTTTAGTAAATCAATAAAACCAGGGAAAAAGGCTGCTTGTTTATCGGCTATATATTCCTGCCATATTTCATATTCCCGGGCTACTTCCTCTGGTGTAAGCATCAGCTCGTTTACCATATATTCCATAATTCCCGGTGAAAAATTTTTAAGCATCCAATCTTCCAGCGATACAGGAGGCTCTTCCGGCCGCAGCTCTTTCATCACCTCAATATGAGCAGGGTAGTGAAGGTATGGGGTGCTGTTCACAGCAGTGTCGTCATGATCCAGAATCAGGCAGCAGTATTTCATATTGGCTCCTTCGATGGGTTAATTTTATAATAACAAAAGCATTAGCTCATAACAATAATGAATATTAAGAAAACTTAATATCATTTTTATCTATTCTCTATACAGATTTTGTATTATTGATAAAAATTGTTTATCAGGAGAGTTTTTATGGCTGTAGGGAGAGTAAATATTGTCAGGATGATTCTTGATACTATCACAGCAGGAACTCTTATTTTACTCATGGATCTTCAGATTATTGGTTTGGCGTTGCACGAAGTTCTTGGGTTAATCCTCTACGTGCTGTTTGTGATGCATAAATATATAAACAGAAAGTGGATTGTTGGTATTGGTAGAGCTTTTTTCAGGAAAATACCTTTAAAAACACGTCTGAACTATATTCTTGATCTATTCATGCTGATTGGGTTTACCTTGATTATTGTAAGCGGAGCATTTATTTCCAGAACAATTTCATGGCTTCCCGGTGGCGGGGATCATTTGTGGAGGGACATCCATATGATTGTTTCCATCTCTGTTTTTATAATTACCGGAATACATGTAGGTCTTCATTTCAGGTTTATAGTTAAGGGACTGACTAATTTATCTGGAACTTTATTATCGGTTTTTACTATGAAAAGGAAACCTGCTGCAGGAAGTGATAGTTGTGAATAATAGATCAGTATTAATTAACGGCATGAAAATTATAATTATACTCATGGTAGCAGTCTGGGGAGTTATCGGTTCCTATCATGTAATAACTTCAGAGGTAATGCAGTACCCGATTATTGCCCAATTGGAGCAGGACTTTCACGATTCAACAAGTACCGAACTTGTCGGAAGAGGAAATGGCGGGACTGGACGCGGCAGGGGCGGCGGAGGGGGGAAAGGACACTCTTTTACTGCTGCTCCTGATGCTTTAAACAGGTATATAAATTATGCCGGGATGTTTGCTCTTATTATTCTTATTGTATACTGGCTCCAGAAATATACTCTATACCGTAAAAAAGTAAAAAAAGTCAATTTAATAAAATCAGCTCATTTAACAGCTCATTTAACAGATTGATAGAGTAAGTTTGAGATTTCCAGAGTACAGCTTAATCCGGATAAAACATGATCTATATACTGTTTCACAGTTTTTGTTGAATCTTTTATATAGGGCTGATCCATAAGGCATAGACCCTGCAGATGTTTAACAAGTTTTCCAGTAAGAATTTTTTCTGCAAGATAGGGAGGTTTCCCTGAATCTTCAAACTCCTGTTTGAATTCTTCCATTTTTTCCTGGATGTATGATTCCGCGATACTCTCCCTTTTAACGTATTGAGGAGCATTTGCGGCAATTTGCAGAGTTAAATCACTGAGCAGGTTGTGTATATTTTCCCTGTTAGCAGAACTGCTGTTTGTCAGGGTATAGCTGAAAGCGGAAAAAATTTGCCCATTATTGTGACTGTAAGAGGCTATCAGCTCATCTGATCCGGCTTGCAGATACGAGACCTGTTTCAGGCGGATATGCTCCTTAATACGGGCAATAGCATCAACTATATGTGATGAGAGTAACTGTTCGGTTTTTTCATCCAGGGATTCGCTTTTAAGGGCATCCTGAGCGCATTGGGTGCCAGTTTCATTAAACAACTTATTTCTTACAACAAAGTCTGTCTCACAGGAAAGAGTTACTGCAACGAGTTTGTTACTGTCCAGGGCTGTGAATATTTTCCCTTCGGCGGTTTCCCGGTCTGCGCGTTTATTTGCTGCTTCCTGAGCAGCAGCCTTCAGGAATGCGGCAGATTCTTCAAAATTATTGTTGCAGGCAGTTAACGCTTCCCGGCATTCCATGATTCCTGCGCCTGTTGCCTCCCGTAAAGCCCTGATATCATTTGCGGTAATTTTCATCATTCCCCCTGATAGTGTGTTTTTGTACAGTACTGAGATTTCAGACTAATCTGAAGATATGTGTAAAAAGAGCTTAAGCATTTCAGCAATAAATTCCGGAGTTCCCCAAATAAGAAAGCGTGCTTTTTTTGTCTCCGGGTAATAGATATAATCACACCTCGAACCCCGTTGATTTCCAGCTTCAGAATTCATAACGGCAAATATAGAACTTGACAATCGAAAAGCTTCATCTTCACTCTCTGTATCAATGTCTATTACTGTCGAAACGCGGATTTTAGTATAGATGGATCGTTCAGTTGAGTTGATGGTTAAAGACTCTTTCTGAAGATGTATTTCTTGCTGCATAGGGTGTGGTGAATGCTCATCGGGATAATCAGTGCTGGTGCCATTTAAAAAAGCATCAAGATCTTTCTGTTTTATGCGCCACTGTTTTCCGGTTTTAGCTCCCCTGATTTTTCCTTCACGGACATAAGCTCTGATGGTTTTCGGGTGAAGCCGAAGTATTTCCGAAACTTGTTCAATATTTAAAATAGTATCCATTAGAGACCTCCGATATCAGAACAATACAGTAAGTACGCAAATTCGTCAATCACCATAAGGTATAATAAGATATAATAGGGTAATATATGAAACTTTAGGGAATGTCAAAGAATGAGATAAAAGTTTTATCCTTTCTGGTTGAACTCTGCGGGGATGTTGGGATATGCTTGTAAAAAAGGGAGATAGTTACTGATATGCGAAAGATATGTTTTGAACGGAATATAATTAAGTATCCTGCAGGATCCTGCCTGGTTTCATTCGGAGATACAAAAGTGATTTGTACTGCAACGATTTCGCGCGAGGTGCCCCCTTTTCTAAAAAACACCGGGAAAGGCTGGGTGACCGCTGAATATGCAATGCTGCCAGGCAGTACCGGCGGAGGAAGAAAACGGCGTGACGGAATTAAGAGAGATGGACGAAGTACCGAAATACAGCGTTTAATCGGGCGATGTCTCCGGGCTTCCGTTGATCTTGAAAAGCTGGGAGAGGTCACCATAACAATTGATTGCGATGTGTTACAGGCTGATGGAGGTACCCGAACTGCGGCTATATCCGGCGGCTGGGTTGCTCTCTATGACGCTCTGCGGGTGCTGGCTGAAGAGCAGGGAGAAAAGAGTCCTGAAATATACCTTCTTGGACAAGTCGCTGCGGTAAGTGCCGGGAAAGTAGCAGGGAACATACTATGTGACCTGGATTATATTGCCGATTCCAGTGCTGAAGTAGATATGAATGTGGTCATGCGGGATCAGGCACTGGTTGAGGTCCAGGGGACCGGAGAGCAGGGAGTTTTCTCGCGGGATGAACTGAACGAAATTTTATCCTCAGCGGAGAAGGGGATTGCAGAGATACAGGCTGCACAGAGGGAGGTGCTGGGAATATGAAGTATATAAAGAAAATGAGAGGAGAGAAGTGCTATTTATCTCCAATATTTCTGGATGATGCCGAGCTCTATACAAAATGGCTCAATGATCTGGAGATAACACAGTACTTGAATGTAGGCGTGCTGAGCATTAGCCTCCAGGGAGAAAAAGAGGCTTTGCAGCGACTGGCAAAGGAACATAATTATGCGATAATAGATAACAAGAGTAACAGCCTCATTGGTAATTGCGGACTGCATAATTGGGATAAAATTAATCAAACGGCTGAAATCGGGATAGTTATCGGTAATAAGGAGTATTTAGGAAAGGGGTATGGAACTGAGGCTATGACACTCCTGATTCGCTTTGCATTTGATTATCTGAATATTCATACCATTCTGCTGCAGGTTTTTTCCTACAATGAACGGGCACATGCCTGTTATCGTAAAGTTGGTTTCAGAGAGATCGGTGTGTGGAAAGAGAGCCGCCTTCAGAAAGGAAAGAGGCACGATACCATTTTCATGGAAATTACCCCGGAGATTCTTGCTTCTGTACAAAGCTCAAAAATCAATTAGAAGATATTTGCAGATCTTCCCCAGTCATAATGATTCTGTTTTAACTCTTCACGGGTCGGCATGGCGTATAGAATAATTCCTTCTGAAGAAGCTGCATATACACCTGTATCAATAATTTGATAGGAAAAGCTGCTGCTGAATGAGCGGTCTACGGTTTTCGTCAGCTTTTTCTTCTTCTCAGATTTAACACTATCAACACAATCTTTCATGTGCGCCAGATTTCGATCGTACATTGATCCGACATTTCCGCTGTTCTCAAAATCATCTAAATTAATAAGTTTAACATCAGCAAAAACAATGGCTGGGACTGTGACTTTATCATTATCACTAATTATATACTCTCCAAATTGCTGGGGATTCAGTGAGCTGACAACCAAAGGAAGTACAGGACAGAGTTCCTGATACATTGCATACCCTTTCCAGTTTCCGGGTACTTTACAGGTATTCTTATACATCTGCAGAGTTCTGCCGTCTTTTGTAACAAGAAACATGCTTTTCATTGCGGAGTGAGGAGTATTTTCCAGAACCCGGTAGATAGAGAGATAAAGAGAGTGCTTAGGTTCTCCGCTGCTGTGGGAGACACAATTTTTTTCAGCAAAATCCCAGTCAAACGAGGATTCAAAACCACCTTCAATTTCAATAAATATCAGCTGTTCTGCTGATCCTTTCCGCGAACCGGTTGCCATATATGACCCGAATGCTTTCGGATCAAGTTCCGAGGCAATTAACGCTTCCATGGGAAACACGGTTAAATAGTAATAAATCATTCAAGCCTCCTGACTCTACTATATCATGGGACTATTCCCATTTGGTTAAAAAAGTGAGAATAGATTATATTTAGAGAAAATAGATACAGAAATTAATGATACAACTGCCATAATTTTGATCAGGATATCCAGAGAAGGTCCAACGGTATCTTTTAACGGATCGCCTACGGTATCTCCAATAACGGCTGCTTTATGTGCATCAGAGCCTTTACCTCCATAGTGCCCATGTTCTATATATTTTTTAGCATTATCCCAGGCACCGCCGGCATTAGCTGTATAAAGAGCGAGCATAATTGCTGAAAGAGTAGTTCCTATCAATAGTCCTCCCACAAATTCAGACCCGAAAATAAATCCTGAAACGAGGGGTGTGGCCACTGAAAGCAGTGCTGGAATTTTCATTTCAGCAAGAGCTCCAGCTGAAGATATCGAGATACAGGTCTTATAATCCGGTTTGCTCTCGCCGGTAATAATACCGGGGTCTGATGCAAATTGCCTTCGGACTTCCTGAACCATTTTTCGTGCTGCATTCGCTACAGCTTCTATCAGTATACCTGAAAACAGGTACGGTAAGGCTGCACCGGCTAAGGCACCGACAAGGGTCATGGTATTGACCATGTTCAGTATAAGATCAATACCCCCTGCAGAATCCTCTCCGGCTTGGGCATATAAATAAGATGCAAAGAGCGATAAGGCCGCTAATGCAGCAGAACCTATAGCAAAACCCTTTCCTATTGCTGCAGTGGTATTTCCCACAGCATCCAGTTCATCGGTAATTTCCCGAACTTCAGGATCGAGTTTGGCCATTTCACTTATTCCCCCGGCATTGTCGGCTATTGGCCCATAGGTATCGACCGACACAGTAACAGTGACAAATGACAGCATCCCGATTGCTGCCATAGCGACGCCATAGAGACCTGCTGCTGCATGTGCAGCGATAATGCAGATTCCCAATGTAATTACCGGAGCAATTACTGAGGTTAATCCGACAGCCATACCTTGTGTGATTGTCAGGGCAGCCCCCTCTCTTGAGGCAGCAGCTATTCCCTGAGTAGGTTTGAAGTCGTAGCTTGTATATCTCTCAGCCATCTGGCCGATTAAAATCCCGCTTACAATACCCAGTACGGCACAAACCCAGGGTGAGAGAGTTCCTATATTGAAACTGATTGGAGCAATCTGCTCACCGGAAAAGTAGAACCAGGTAAGAATACCGGTGGATATGAGCGTAAATCCAGCTCCTGCAAATGTTGCCCTGTTAAGCTCTTTGTGCGGATTTTTGGAGACTTTTTTCAACTGAAGATATAACACACCAAGTATGGATGAAAATAACCCCATGGCTGCAAAGACAAGAGGATAACTTACCAGTTTGCTGACCAGAGACTCAGAAATTGCAGATCCCGTGTTCCTGGCTGAAAAGAAGGTGTAGGCAGCTAGTACTATTGCAGAAATGAGTGAACCTACATAACTTTCCAGAAGGTCTGAACCTAACCCAGCGACATCACCGACATTATCACCGACATTATCCGCAATGGTTGCCGGATTTCTTGGGTCATCTTCAGGTATTCCTGCCTCAGTTTTTCCTACAAGGTCAGCTCCCATATCAGCGGCTTTAGTAAAGATGCCGCCGCCGACCCTGTTAAACATGGCAATTACAGAGCATCCTAATGCATAGCTGGATACAGTCATGGTAAAGGGAATATCACTTATACCGAGCCAGTTTTTATGAAAAGAGAGGTTTTCCGGTTTCAACTGACCCAGCCCTTTCCCGAATACCATATAGATAATATACAGACCGAGAAGTGCAAAACCGCCTACACATAAGCCCATGACACTTCCTCCCTGAAACGCCACTTTCAGGGTTTTACCAATATCCCTGGTATTCCGGGCTTCATTGGCTACACGAACGTTGGAAATAGTTGCTATTTTCATTCCGATCCAGCCTGCACTGGCACTCATGAATGCTCCAAGAATAAAAGATGCTGCCGAATACCAGGAGACAACAATTGCCAGTAGTATGGCAATACCTGCAGCAACAACAGCAATAATCTTATATTCGTGTTTGATAAATGCATCAGCACCCTCTTCGATAGAAGCAGCAATTTCCTGCATTTTTTCGGTTCCAGCATCCCGGCGTTTCATACCGTAAAAATTGATGGCAGCAAAGATAAGAGCCGCAAGGGCGGCAACAATAATTAATCCTGTCATATGCCCGATTCCTTTAAAGAGTTGTTTTATACTGTTGTTGAAAACTCAATGGTGTACAGAGAATTTTTGATTTGGCATATACCGGCAATATCCCCATGTTCCAGTATACTGTGAGCCCGTAGTATTCAAAGAATAACTACAGCCCTCATAACCCAAAACCAGCATATACAATCAGAAAGATTTTGTATAGCAATTTATTGAATAAATATACTAAAAAAATTGTATATTTATGTCAATCCATGAAGAATTTCAGAAATCCGCTGCAAAAGGTCAGCTATCGGTACCTGTTCAGCATCCCCGCCGCCAGTACGTAGTTTTACCTCAACAGCATCCTGTTTAAGAGTTCTGTTTCCTATAACTATGCGGACAGGAATTCCTATAAGATCGGCATCATTGAACTTAACTCCAGCAGATTCCTTACGGTCATCGAGTAGTACATCGATGCCGGCATCAGAAAGCTCAGCGTAGATTTTTTCAGGTATCCCGGTTTCCTTTATCAGACTGACAATATGGACTGTATGGGGGGCGACGGCCAGTGGAAGTTTTAATCCTGATTCATCGCAGTACTCTTCTGCAAGACAGGCCAGCAGCCGGCCTACTCCAATTCCATAAGAGCCCATAACTATCGGTTTACGTGTCCCATCTTCATCCTGAAATGTACAGTTCAGGGCTTCCGAATATTTTGTACCCAGCTGGAAAATATTCCCCACCTCGATACCTTTCCGTAACTGTAATGCAGCCCCGCATTCAGGACAGGAATTACC
>JADHUD010000022.1 GCA_016784705.1 Spirochaetia bacterium
CCGGAAGTACTGGACGAAATTCATGTTGATAGGTAATACTATTCATGTGCGTTATTCCTTTAATTAGTTGTATTTTTAAATTATAACGCATGTTTTTCCGTTAAGGGAAGCAAATTCGCTCCTCTTAACGGATTTTTTTTCTTTTAATTCTTTTTATAGTCTAGGGTTGTTATTTTGGGACAGGCTCTATTTTAATTATTTATGGTGTGCTTGGACTGCTTTTTCATCAACAATTGAAATTAGCTGGTATATGGCTTGGCCGGGAGCTTGGGTATGGCGGTGTGGCAATTTATACCTTTGTTGTTGATGCTGTTATAATCCCTACCACTGCTGATGTTGTTTTCCCCTTTACTATGGAGTGGAACCCCTACTTACTCTTAACAGTGATGTCAGCAGCGTCAATTCTTGGAGGGTTTCTTGGCTACTGGATAGCACGAAGTTTCAACCATTTCCGCTATGTACAAAGAGTGACAAGTTCTTACAGAAAACGGGGAGAGTCTTTAATTAACCGATATGGAGCCTGGGCAGTTGTTATAGCCGGGTTTACCCCGATCCCTTTTTCCACTATTTGCTGGATTGCAGGATTGCTGAAAGTCCCTGCCGATAAGGTTCTATTTGCCTGTTTTTCCCGAATTCCCAGGATGGTAGTCTATTACCTCCTCATAAAAAGCGGTTTTAGCCTGATCGAGAAATTTACAGGATAAGTAATCTTGTCCCAGACAAGTAATCTTGTCCCAGACAAGTAATCTTGTCCCAGACAAGTAATCTTGTCCCAGACAAGTAATCTTGTCCCAGACAAGTAATCTTGTCCCAGACAAGTAATCTTGTCCTATTCCCCAAACTCCGTTAATAATGCGGCAATTTCTTTATGATCCTGATTTACTGCTATGTCTGCCGGTACTGCTCCTGCAAGGTTTTTTACTTTAGGAGAAATCCCGATAGACAGCAGATATAAAACAGCATCTCTGTTTCCGTATGAAGCCGCAATATGAAGCGGTGTATTTCCATATTGATCTGTAACATCTCTATTTTCAGCTGTAACAATCCAGGATAATGAATCTGTGCCCATAGAAAAAGCAATGGAAAGCGGCGAGTTTCCATCGCTGTTCCTTGAAAAAATATCAGCTCCGGCCGCACTGAGAATTTGTACTGCATTTTTATTGAGAGAAAGGAAAGCTGTATGAAGCGGTGTGTTTATCCTATTGTTTCTGCTGTTTATGTCGGCACCTTTTCTGATTAACAGATTGATAATATCCCCGGAAGAGTTGTTCTGGATTGCCGAATGGAGAGGAGTATTTCCTTTATCATCTCTTGCAGATATAGAATTTCCTGTTATAAACCAGTCCACAACATCAATTCCAGCCGTAAATGCAAGACTTATTGGAGTATCGCCATACCGGTTTTCGGCGAATATTGCTGCACCCTCTTCAATCAGAATAGTACATATTTTCTCATTCCTGTTACGGACTGCCTCGTGAAGCGGTGTGTTTCCCCGATCATCCCTGGCATTGAAGTCTGCTCCAAGTGTTATGAGAAGCTCTGATAATTCCCAGTAATTCTTTCTTGCTGCAAGAAGCAGAGGAGTCATTCCCATGTTATCTCTTGATTCAAGAGATGCCCCGTATTCTATGAGCATTTTCACACTGTTCTGATCCCGCTGAAGAACTGCTGTATGCAGCGGGGTGTTTCCGCTCAAATTCCGTAAATGTACGTTAGCCCCAAGAAGCAGGAGAAACTTAGCAGCCTGAGCAGATTCCCAGGCAATAGCGGTGTGTAAAGGGGTATTCCCATAAGAATCCCGTGCATTTATGGAGGCACCGTTGTTTGCCAGTACCTGACATACTTTTATACTGTTGTTTTTTACCGCAAAATGAATTGGCGTAAATCCCTCATTATTATGCGTATTAATATCTGCACCCTGATCGATGAGATAAGAAACTATCTCAGGATAGTCCCATTGCGAAGCTAAAAGAATTGGAGTGTTTCCGGACAGGTCAGTCTTTTCAAGGCTTTGAGTTGTTATTAAACGGGACGTAAATTCAATTCCCCTATCAAAGGCTAAAACTGCCGGGGCTTTTCCTTGGTTGTTAGCCAGGAATGGATCGGCTCCATACTTGATTAAAAGAGCTGCTGCATCGGTATAATCAGCCTCGACTGCTGCGTGAAGGGCGGTATTGCCAAGAAAATTCTTTTTGTTAAGGTCAGCACCAGTTTGTATTATAAAATCAACTACATTAACGGCTGCTTTGTTTGTTACCGCTGTATGCAGTGGGGTGTTCCCATAAGCATCTATTGTTTTGTTCAACTCCGGTGTATAAAACCAACTTATTACATCTATTCCCTTCATAAGAGCACGGACGAGAGGAGTAATTTCGTTGTAGTTTTTTGCATACAGATCTGTTTTATTTGCAAGAAGAAGTTCAACCGCTTTCCTGTTGTCTCGTGCAAGAGCCAGCATGATAGGGGTGTTTCCGTTTTTGTCTCGACTGTTTGGGTCAGTATTTCTGAGCAGGAGCAGCTGAACAAATTCTGGAGAAACTTCAGGATCAACAGATATATGAAGAGCCGTATCTCCATAGATATTTCTACTGTTTATATCGGCACCATTATCCAGCAGGTATTCAATAATTTCCAATTTACCACTTTGGGTTACTGCTAAATGCAGGGGCGTGCTGCTTGATCCATTTCTTGCATCAACATCTACCCCGGAACGAATAAGAAGTTCCACAATCTCAAGATTCCCAGACACTACAGCTGTATGAATAGGTGTATTATTGTTTTCATCACGTGCTTCCAGATAAGCTCCGCGTTTAATGAACATGCTCATCAGTGCAGGATGATTGTACATAGCGGAATAGTGCAGGACAGTTGCTCCATTTTCGAAACGGGAATCTACGCCAGTGTTAGATATTGCCTGAAATGCGTAATAGAAATTCTGATTTGTTGGGACGTCAGAATAGTTTTTTATGAGCTCTTCTATTACTTGTACATGTTTACTGCTATGAGTATATCCAAAAGCAATATCCAGCGGCAGCAATTCTTCTTTGTTGCGAAGATTAATATTGGCACCATTAATAAGTAATTGCCTGACATTCTCAACACTGCCCATTTCGGATGCAAAATGAAGAGGAGTGTTTTCGTTTTCATCCGCTGTGTTTACAAGATCTTCACCTAGAAGTTCAGTAACAGCTTTTGGTCCAGCTAAAAAGGCTCTTTTTAAAGTACTGACACCTGATTCATCAGGAATATATATAAGATTTCCATTTCCTGTGAGGAGTGATGCGAGTTCATAGGATATTTTTACTGCAGCATGTATAGGCAGCAGACCCTCAGCATTTGCAATAGAAGGATCTGCTTCATGTTTAAGCAGTAGACGGATCATTAGCTCATTACCCATTTGTGCAGCAGCATAAAGTGGTGAAGTGCCGAATTCATCAACTTGGTTTGGATCAGCTCCGTCAAGTATAAATCGTTCAGTTATTTTCAGTTCGTTATCTCGGATAGAGTCAAAAATTGTTAAATACTTGATTATAGGTATTTCTGTTTTTGTGGATATTTCCAGCTCTGTCGGTTCTTCTGACTTTTCAGTTGCAGCAAAGACTTCTGATACAGCTTCGGTTGCAGGTTTTGGTAATTCGGGTTCCACAGATATATCCAGAACAGATTCTGGTACAGGTTCAGTTGCGGTTACTGTTTTTTCCGGTTCAACTGGTACAGATTCCGATTCTGGTTGTGAAATGGGTACAGGCAATTCAGGTTCTTTTACGGTATTTGCCGGAAGTTCGATAGCTATAGACATTTCAGGAGAAGTAGTATTTAACAAAGGAGCCATTTTTTCAGGTTGATGTTCATTTAACAGTATAGGCAGAGAGAGTGGAAACATAATAATAACTTCTTCCGTTTCGGCAACCGACAGTTCAGCAGGCCCCGTAATTTCAGATTCTTGTTCGGGTTCGGCAACCGGTATCGGAAAAGCCTCTTCCGGTTCCAAAACTGCAGTCTCAATCAGTTCGGAAACCATTGGTTCCTCGGCAATCGGTTCGGGCTCAGGTACTTCCTCGGCAATCGGTTCGGGCACAGGTACTTCCTCGGCAGCGAGTTCCGGAGACGGCTGTTCTACGGCTTCCATAATTCCGGATTCAGGCTCAGGCGCAAGTTCCGGTTCAGGAACAACTCCATCTCCCACTACCTCTATCTCTTCTTCTGCTGCAGCCGGTTCTGAGGTAAAAATCTCTGCAGGAAATTCTTCGGCAGGAACTTCCGGTTCAATAGTTTCGTTTGGGATAACCGGTTCCGGTACAGGCACTTCAGCGACAGTCGGTTCAGTAACCGGCAGTTCTACGGCTTCCGTAATTTCGGATTCAGGCACGATGACCGGTGTGGATTCAGGTTCAGGTTCGGGTACAAAGAACGGTATGGATTCAGGCTCAGGCGCAAGTTCCGGTTCAGGAACAACTCCATCTCCCTCTACTTCTATCTCTTCTGCTGCAGCCGGTTCTGAGGTAAAAATCTCTGCAGGAAATTCTTCGGCAGGAACTTCCGGTTCAATAGTTTCGTTTGGGATAACCGGTACCGATACAGGCACTTCAGCGACAGCCGGTTCGGTAACCGGCAGTTCTACGGCTTCCGAAATTTCGGATTCAGGCACGATGACCGGTGTGGATTCCGGTTCAGGTTCGGGTACAAAGACCGGTATGGATTCAGGCTCAGGCTCAAGTTCCGGTTCAGGAACAACTACCTCACCCTCTCCCTCTACTTCTATCTCTTCTACTGCTGCAGCCGGTTCTGTGGTAAAAATCTCTGCAGGAAATTCTTCGGCAGGAACTTCCGGTTCAATAGTTTCGTTTGGGATAACCGGTACCGATACAGGCACTTCAGCGATAGCCAGTTCGGTAACCGGCAGTTCTACGGTTTCCGCAATTTCAGATTCAGGTTCGGGTACAAAGACCGGTATGGATTCAGGCTCAGGCGCAAGTTCCGGTTCAGGAACAACCACCTCACCCTCTCCCTCTACTTCTATCTCTTCTACTGCTGCAGTCGGTTCTGAGGTAAAAATCTCTGCAGGAACTTCCGGTTCAATAGTTTCGTTTGGGATAACCGGTTCCGGTACAGGCACTTCAGCGACAGTCGGTTCAGTAACCGGCAGTTCTACGGCTTCCGTAATTTCGGATTCAGGCACGATGATCGGTGTGGATTCAGGTTCAGGTACAAAAACCGGTATGGATTCAAGCTCAGGCGCAAGTTCCGGTTCAGGAACAACCACCTCACCCTCTCCCTCTACTTCTATCTCATCTTCTGCTGCAGCCGGTTCTGAGATAATAATATCTGCAGGAACTTCTGGTTCAATAGTTTCGTTTGGGATAACCGGTTCCGGTACAGGCACTTCAGCGACAGCCGGTTCGGTAACCGGCAGTTCAGCAGGCTCGGTAATTTCAGATTCGTGTTCGGCAACCGGTATTGAAAAAGCCTCTTCCGGTTCCAAAACTTCAGTCTCAATCAGTTCGGAAATCATTGGTTCCTCGAGAACCGGCTCGGGCACAGGCGCTTCGTCGGCAGCCGGTTCCGGAGACGGCTGACGTGAGTCTGTTTCAATTTCTTCTTGGAGTTCAATCTCATTGTTAACATCAGGATTCTGCTCAGAAACCGCCGTTGTGCTTTCAGCGGCAGACAAAGATTCATCAACATCTTTACCTACCGGTTCCTTGACGGGTCCATATGATGCACATGAAAACAGAAATAAAGAGAGCAGTACAGCCGTAATCAGGATACCAAAAAATTTCCTCATCTGAACACCTCAGAGATAGTATATACTGAGGATGTTGCATTGTACAATGTTTAATAGATTGGGGCGAGCCAATTTCAAAATGCTTCGCATTTTTGGAAAATGCCTTTTGAAGTTTATTGATATATTCAAATAAATAATTATAAAATACAAACTTCTAACCAAATCGTTGAAATTTCAAAATAAAATCATTTTGAAATTTCCTCGGGCTTAATGCAAATTACAGATTTAAACCTGAGGAGAGGGGATGGACTGCTTTTTTTTGCGATGAGGATCAAGGCGGGATTCTGATTATTGATAATACTGAAATTCTCTTAATCGGTTAATAATGATTCCAGCTCACCTGCTACCATCAAAGCCCGTTCTCTTGCGTCGCCAATATATTCCGAAGCATCAAGGAGGTTCAGAATATCTTCTTCCGGAATATATTTTGTGATTTCCGGATCACCGGCAAGAAGCTCCCGCAAGGTGTTTTCTTGACCCTTCTGCAGTTCTGCCCAACAGACTAGTGAGTGTTCCCGGATTAACTCATGCATCTCCTGACGGTCTCCGCCCCGGCGGCCAAGCTCCATCAGTAATCGTTCGGTAGCCGCAAAAACACCATAAGTGGCAAGATTGCGTTCGATAGATTCAGTATGAAAGCGTATACCGGAAATTACCATATTCATGGTTTTAAGAATTTCATCTGCGGTGAGAAACGCAGCAGGAAGTATCTCGCGCCTATTGGCAGAATCATCAAGGGTTCTTTCAAGAAGGGTATGTGCTGCATTATTCCAGGCAGTTGCAGGCAGAGTTGAGAGAAAGCGTGCCAGTGAATCAATTTTTTCAGACCGAATCGGATTTCTTTTAAACGGCATAGCTGAAGATCCCACCTGTTTTGAGCCAAATGGTTCACTCCACTCACCGAAGGGGGGGGATTGGAGTATTCTGATGTCAAAAGCCATTTTATAGAGGGAGGCACCGAGGCTGGATAAAGAGTTCACAATTGCCAGATCTTGTTTTCTTGGATATACCTGAGTAGCAGCAGTGAATGCTTTAAGGCCTAACTCATCCATCACCATATTTTCCAGATCAGATGATTTTATCCCAGTGCCTTTTAACAGTTCAGTATATGATGCACTTGTTCCGACAGCCCCTTTCATTCCCTTACCGCGGATTGATTCACGAACTCTACGGAGTTCTTTCAGATCTTCTCCCAGATCCTGTCCGTACTGAGCAAGACGGTACCCGATAGTTGTGGGTTCAGCCGGTTGAATATGAGTAAATGCCATGCATGGAACATGTGCAAATTCGCGTATTTTTTCAGCAATAACAGCGGTCAGCTCCAAGGTTTTGTCAATGATAATATCCATAGCCTCTTTCAGCCGTACAGCATCCATATTATCAAGAGCATCCATGCTTGTGGCTCCAAGATGGATTATGCTTCCACCTACAGGGCATTGTTCTGCATATGTTTTAATTTCAGCCATAAGATCATGATGTATTTCTGCTTCAATTTCTGAAGCCCGGGCAATATCTATCGAATTGATCGATTTTTCCAGATCCTGAACCTGTTCTTCCGAAACAATACCGGCTTTCATCTCTGCGCGGGCAAGAGCAGTCCATATTCTTCTAAGCAGTCGGCGTTTGTGCACTTCTGACCAGATAATCCGCATTTCACGGCTTCCGTATCTCCAGGTAAATGGTGAGATAAAAGTATCATGCTGATAAATGCTTTCTGCCATTGCAAACTCCATATTGATTTCTATTATCAACTACCCGACAACCCGGCTACTTGACAACCCGGCAACCCGGCTGTCAAATGAAACTTAATTTTTACACAATAATAATTTGATCACGCTCAGGTCCTACAGAGACATACTGTATCGGTGCTCCGGTCAACTCCTCTATACGTTTCAGGTAGGCTTTAGCTTTTTCTGGAAGATCTTCCCATTTTCGGACAGCTGTTGTATCACACTTCCAGCCTTCCCATACTTCATAGACAGGTTCAGCAATTTCCTGCAATGAAGTTTCCGGTACATAATCAATGATTTCACCATTTACCCTATAGGCAGTACAAATTTTCAGGGTATCAAAGCTATCCAGGATATCAAGTTTTGTTAATGCAATCCCGGTAAAACCGTTAATCCAGCAGGAGTATGCAGCAGCAACACCGTCAAACCATCCGCAGCGTCTGGGGCGGCCTGTTGTTGCACCATACTCTCCGCCAACAGTACGCAGCTTTTCACCCACATCATCAAACAACTCTACTGTAAAAGGACCACCCCCAACAGAGGTTGAGTATACTTTTACAATTCCGATTATTTTATCAATTCTTCTTGGAGAGATTCCCGCTCCTGAGCAGACCCCGCCGGCAGTGGGGTTGGAAGAGGTTGTATAGGGATAAATACCCCAGTCCAGGTCACGCATGATTCCCAATTGACCTTCCATAACAATGTTTTTTCCGGCAAGTACCGCATCACGAACTAAAGGAATTGAGTCTATAATTCTGTCTCCGAATTTCTCCCGCCAGGAGGCACAAAGTTCCATCAACTCATCTACGGTTACTTCAGGAAGATTGAAGTATGCAAGCTCACGGTTTTTTTTTGGAAGCAGCATTTCAAGACGTACTTTCAATCTTTCAGGATTAAGTATATCTACAGCCCTGATTCCTACCCGGGCAGCTTTATCAGAGTAAACCGGCCCGATTCCTCTTTTTGTAGTACCGACTTCCCAACCTTTTTTCTTGCTGGCTTCTTCGGCTCCGTCCAGCTGGCAGTGGAAAGGCATAATAAGGTGTGCTCTTTTATCAATATAGAGGTTTTTAACCTCAACACCTGCTTCTGCTACTTCTGAAATCTCTTTTTCCATTGTGGTAAAATTGACTACTGTACCTGCACCAACCAAACAAACTGTTTTTGGATTAAAAATACCCGAGGGAAGAATATGCAGCGCAAATTTCCCAAATTCATTGATGACGGTATGACCTGCATTATCTCCCCCCTGATAGCGGATAACCATATCCGCATCCTGAGCAAGATAATCAACCAGACGACCTTTTCCTTCATCACCCCATTGGGCTCCGACAATTGCAGTAACACTCATTCTATCTTCTCCTTCATATTGAATATTTGATTTAAAAGGAATTAGCTTTGTTGCGTATGTCATGATCATCAATATCCTCTGCATCCCAGGGATATTTTATCCATCGATCATCAATCTCAACCGCAGGATAGTAACGTTTAATTTCAGGTGGAAATTCTCCATCTTTCTTTTTAATCTTGTTATGTATTACCAGTACAGCTATTTCCTTCGGGGAATGGTTGAGAAGTTCTTTTACGCAATAGCTAAGTGTAGCTCTGGTATCATCAACTTCATCTATCAGTAGAACTTTTTTCCCGAAAAGTTTTTTCTCTACCTCATCAATCCACTGTATTTTCTGGGGAACCCCATTTGGTTTATTATCGATTCCGTAATAGGAAATACCGACAGCGAAAATCGGGCGATTTATAAAAGTTTTTAAAATTCTTGCCGGGATGAATCCGCCTGATCCTATTGCTACAATAACATCCGGATCAAAATCGGATGCATTGATTTTCTCTGCAAGTTTCTTTACCGCTTTATGTATGTCGTTATACGTTACATAGAGCTTATTATCCATTATTTGCTCCTATCTCTTAGTATATCGAGCCAATTTCAAAATAAAATCATTTTGAAATTTCCTCTATCATATTTTACTTAAAATTATTGTATGGTTAAACAGGCTCCATCTCGGCGATATAGGGTAATGTTCTATATTTCTCCGCATAATCCAGACCATAACCGACAACCCATACATCAGGTATCTCAAAACCAATGTAATCAACTTCAACCTCTACTACCCGCCGGTCCGGTTTATCAAGCAATGCAACAGTTTTTAGAGAGGCAGGTCTTCTCGACTCAAAATTTCTCTTCAGGTAATCAAGGGTATAACCGCTGTCCAGAATATCCTCAATAATAAGAACATGCTTATCTGCAAGATTTTCCCTGACATCCATTATCATCCTGACATTTCCAGTTGATTTTTCCGAGTTTCCATAACTGGAGAGTGCGATGAAGTCGACTGAATGAGTTACTCCGAGTTTTCGTGAGAGGTCGCTTAATAAAATAAAGGAACCTTTCAAAACACCGACTAACACGAGATCTTCGACATCTTTATAATCTTTGGTTATAATTCTGGCAAGTTCAGTGACACGCCGTTGTATGGTGTCGGCGTCTATAAGAACTCTGACAAGCCCGGAAGAGAGAGGAGGAATTGTTATTGCTGTCATGCAAACACCCTTCTGATCGTATAGTTTCAGCTTTTTCTACCGGAATTCTCTATGTATTTACTGTATCCGCGCAGAAGCTGTCTGATACCGAGAAAGGAAACTGCTTAAGAAAACTATCGCAATCGCAGGTACCCGATAATTTGTAAAAAAGTGAGAAACAATTTCCTATTACTGAATATAGGGAAAACGCCTGATTGTCAAGGGACAGAGGCTGTTACCCGGTGATCCCGGTTTTATCGAAGATCAGAGGTCTCGGCTATAGATTATATCAAGAATACGTGAAACTTCTCTGCCAGCTTTTCCGGGGACA
Organism: Spirochaetia bacterium; assembly: GCA_016784705.1. GTDB lineage: Bacteria > Spirochaetota > Spirochaetia > JABMQR01 > JABMQR01 > JABMQR01. The sequence goes on from JADHUD010000022.1 coordinate 10,382, forward strand.
GCTGGATTTGTATTGTTGAGAACTGCCTCGGCAAAATTTTCAATGAGCGGTTGGTGAAGATTTTTATGGTTTGGAAGTTTTTCTGTTCGGATTTTGTTATTGGAAACAATAGTGATAATCCCTTCATTTAATACCGGTACATGGATAGACCCTTTTGAACCATAGATATCAAGCGTATCCTTTGGTTCTCCGGCGGCGTGTGAAGAGGTGAGAATTCCTGTTGCTCCGCTGGTAAATGTAAAATAAGCAGTTGAAATATCTTCCACCTCCCTTTGAAAAATTATATTGTGATTAAATCCGGTTATGGATTTAACAGTTCCGGCAATATTCAAAAAAACCTCAATTCTATGGCACCCCATATCCATCATAGGTCCGCCGCCGGATTTCTCTTTTTCCATCAGCCAGCTGCGCGGTTCCCCTGGTAGAGGATTAAAATTTTCAAAATTATTACTTTCGATATGAACTATCTTTCCTATCTCTCCATTGGATATAATCTCTTTAATTCTGTGTATTACCGGGTAGAGATTTCGGTAAAAAGCAATGCCCAGTTTGACATTGTGAGCTTCACATGCTGCGATCATTCTATCAGCCTCAGGACAATTCATTGCCATAGGTTTTTCACAGAGAATATGTTTGCCTGCCTTAGCTGCTTCAATTGTTTGTTCTGCATGCAGATAGACCGGAGTTGCAATATAGACTGCATCCACTGCCTCGTCATTGATAAGTTCCTGCCAGGTTCTGGTCCATTTACCGGCTCCAAATTCTTTTGCAAAACTTTCAGCTTTTGAGAAATCAGATCGGTTCACAACGATAAGCTCTGAATTTGCAGCATCTCGTATTCCTGGTGCTGCACGTTTTCTTGAAATGGCACCACAACCTATCAAACCCCATTTAATTGTATTCTTACGCACCACGCTCATGTCCCCTTCGATTATCACGCACCCATGATGAGATTTGGAATAAACATTACCAGACCCGGTATAAAGGTAACCATTAGAAGGACGATTATCATCATCAGGTAGAGAGGAAGCATGGCTTTTGCGGCTTTTTCGATTGAAATTTTTCCTATTGCGCAACCGACAAATAAGGCTGAACCTACCGGAGGAGTAGTTAAACCTATACCCAGATTCAGAATCAGCATAACACCAAACTGGATCGGGCTCATTCCCAGAGTACCTACCACTACCGGATATAAAATTGGAGTAGTTATAAGAATAAGAGGAGCCATATCCATTATAGTGCCAAGAATGATCAGAAGAAGATTGATTAATAATAAAAGAAGTATCTTGTTTTCGGTGATGGTCAACAGTGCTTTAGTTGCTGCTGCAGGAATTTTCAAATAGGCAAGAAGCCATCCAAAGGCACTGGCAGCAGCAATGAGACTCATTACCATGGCAAGTGTTTTCAATGAAGAATAGAGTATTCCTACAAATTTGGTTAGCGGAATTTCTCTGTATACAAAAAAGGTGATGATAAACGCATAAATACAGGCGATTGCGGCTGACTCGGTAGCAGTGAAAATACCGGAAACAACACCTCCTATAATGATAACTGCTGTAAAAAGTCCCAAAAAAGCATCTTTTATGGTTACTAAGGCCTCTTTGAAACTGGATCGGGGTTCTTTTGGATATTTTCTTATTGTTGCAATAATAAAACTTATTATCATGAGAGATAATCCCAAAATAACACCGGGAATAAATCCTCCCAGAAACAAACGGCCGACAGAAACTCCACCGGCTGCCATTGCATAGATTATCATATTGTGGCTTGGGGGTATTATAACACCCTGGCAGGCACTGGTAACCGTAATACCAACAGAAAAATCTGCATCATATCCCTTTTTTTTCATCATCGGGATCATCATCGTTCCAATTGAAGAGACGTCAGCAACTGCCGAACCGGAAATTCCACCAAAAAACATGCTTGCAAGAACGTTGACCTGAGCCAGGCCTCCCCGGACTCTGCCGACGAGAACATTGGAAAAATCGATAAGCCTCCGGGATATTCCTCCCTGACTCATAATTTCTCCTGCAAGGATAAAAAATGGGATAGCAAGCAGAGAGAATGAGTTGACTCCCTGTACCATTCTCTGGGCAATTGCCAGGAGCGGAATTTTAAGATAGATGGCGGTAACAATAGAAGATATGGCAAGGGTAAAAGTTATGGGAACTCTGAGCAGTAAAAGAATTGCAAAAAGTCCAAGAAGGAGGGTGGAAGCAAAACCCAAGTTAGCCATTATGTATCTCCTCTATTTTGTCTATTTAAAAATATTTCGATGCCTTCCGCATTATCTTCAATGCCGAAGATATCCATTAACGCTTCAGAGGCTATAAGAAATGCCGAAATGGGAAGGATAAGATAAAGAATAGAGCTTGGCCATTCAGTAGCAGGCATTATAGACCGGCTGGTAACTTGGACCAGTTTTAACCCGTACAGAAAAAACACCACTGCAATTGATAAAGTAATGAAATCTTTTAAAAATATCAGGGATTTATCAAACCATACTGGAAGTTTTTTCGGAAGCAGATGCAGACTTATGTGCAAACCCTGTTTAACTCCGATTGCCATGGCGATGAAAGTGAACCATACCATAAGAAGCTTTGCAATTTCTTCACTCCAGCCGATACCGGAGTTAAGTATGTATCGCATAAAAACATTTATAAATATGAGTATTGTCATTGCAACGAGTAAAATCATTGCAAAATAAATTGACCCAAGATGTATTCGGTTCATAGCCTGTGATATATTTTTTTTAACGCTTTTCATTTGAAACTCTCTGTTAAAAAATTTAATCTGAACCACCGGTCCCCCGTTTTCTGTTCAGTTTTCTGTTCAGATTATAAAAAACCAATGAGATTCTTTCAAAAATATATTTTGAAATTTCTTCTCCCATTGTAAGAATATTGAGAGCCGGAGAATATTCCAGCTCTCAATACTAGTATAAAATCGGTTCGATTAACCTTAACCTGAGCTAAGATTATTTTCCTACAGCTCTGATTTTAGCAACGACAGCCTTCAGATCTGCTGAGAGCGCATCATATAGCGGCTGCATAGCAGCCTGGAATGCAGCATTGTCGGGTAAACGGTAAATTTCATTTCCATTTGCAACAACAGCTTGTTCTGCAACTTTTTCATAGTCTGCCCATGCTTTAATCTGGAAGGCCATGCTGTCTTTTGCTGCTTGTTTTATAAGTGCCTGATCTGCAGCTGAAAGTTTATCCATGGTTATCTTGCTTGCTATAGTTATTTCAGGGACACGCGTATGTTCATCAAGGGTGAAATAATTAGCAACCTCATAATGACTTGTAGAGTAGTAACTTGGCCAGTTGTTTTCTGCTCCGTCGATAACACCGGTCTGGATTGCTGAATAAACTTCACCAAATGGCATAGGAGTAGCGACAGCGCCCAAAGCCTCAACGAGTCCTACCATTAGTGCACTCTCCTGGACGCGAATTTTTAGGCCGGCAAGATCTGCAACAGATTTTATGGGACGTACAGAATTGTAAAAACTTCTTGCCCCTGAATCGAACCAGGAAAGACCGACAAAGCCTGCAGGTTCCAAGCTGCCGAGAAATTCATCACCTATTGAACTGTTGAGAACTTCCCACATATGGGCTGGGCTTCGGTATAAATATGGCATTTGAAGAGCATTGAAATCCGGGGCAAAAGCAGCCAGCGGGGAAATACTTACTCTCGTAAAATCAATTGCGCCGAATTGAACCTGTTCAATTACTGCCCGTTCTTCTCCCAACTGTGAGCCGGGATACACCTCAATCTTAATTCTGCCGTTTGACCTCTCTTCAACAAGCCGGGCAAATTCAAAATCTCCCCGTGTTGTGGGATAATCTGCCGGATGAGTCTCCGCCAACCTTAAAACGATGGGACTGCTCCCGGCTGTACTTTCAGCACTGCCTGCAGCCCAGCAAAAACTTGCTGCAAGAACTACCATCAGTAATACCAGCATACCTTTTTTCATATTCAACTCCTTAATCATATAATTTTGATTAATTCATTATAATGTAGATACTAATATCTCGCTCTTTCAAATATTGCTTTATCCTGCAAATTTTTGTTTAGAGTTTGTCTCCGCAGAACCGGCTGCCGGATAAAAACTGGATATTATTGCTGTTTTAGCATGTTATTGTTTCGATAGGTTGTGGGTGAGCTTGAAAGCACCCTTCGAAATACCCGGGTAAAATAATTTGGATCATTGTATCCCACCTTCTGACTGATTTCTTTTATCGTGAGGCTTGTCGTGATAAGCAGCTTTTTTGCCTCCTCAAGGCGCCGGTTCGTTAAGTAATCAATAAATGTTATTTTTTTTTGTTTTTTAAATTGCTTACTGAAATAAAAACTTGACAGCCTGCATTGAAATGCTGTTTCTTCCAATGTGATATCTTTGTAATAATTTTCGTCAATAAATTTTGCGGCTTTATGTATAGCAGGGCTGCTTTCATTCTCATGAATAGAAAGAATCTGCTCGAGTAAATCATTTATAAACATTTGCACGGCAGAGAGCAGTCCCGCAAGCTCAAAAGCATCTTTAATCTCATTGTCATTTATTGAGAAAGACCCATTGGGAGATTGATAAGCAGCCGCATGCTTAAGTATCGTTACCAGCTCGGTCAGAGTTCTCTTTTTCTCATTAAAATCAAGCAGAGACGAAGAGAGCCATGCGCTTATTTTCTGGAAAACCTCCATGACCGCTTCACGGTTGCCGCTTATTATTGCCTGTTCCATCTCCATTTCGAGATTGATTGGGAAAACAACGTTCAGAGCCTCCTCTGAAGCCGAACGCTGTTGATTTTCATTGGTCAGCAGCAAACCAAGATTGTTTTTAGCAATTGAAAACGAAGAGAGAGCTTTTTCGGGATTCGAGAACTGAGAGCCGATACCAATGACCGCATCTATCGAAAGCGTTCTTTTAATCAAGTTAACAATTTCTGAAATACACGTTAAAAGATTCAGGTTGTCAAGATAGTGATTTTCCCTGTTGTCTGCACACAAAAGAAAGAAAATGTTTGACAGATCCATATTGAAAAAAGTGAAAATTCCTTTCTCCACCAGATTGGATTTCACTATATGTACACATCTTTTTTTAAGTACTTGTCTCTGATAGTTGGTGTCAATATGAATTGGATAGGTGTCATACAGAAGTTTAATAATACCCGTCCTTGCGTGACTGAAATTAATATCCAGAATTGAGAGATAGTTTTCAAACTTCTC